>CAZVVF010000069.1:0-10478 GCA_964630575.1 uncultured Burkholderiales bacterium
CCGCTATTTTTGTCCTGGAGTCGATGAGCCCGGAGGGTGTGCCGAAAACTGCCCTTTGGTGAGTCTGATCGCCGATCAAGGGCTGATGGAGCGAGGGCTGACGGTAGAGGGATTTTCGGTCCACAAGAGTGGCGAGCCGCGCTACCTTTCCTCGACCTACTCGGTCGTTGCCGACAAGGGCGACCTTCTTGGAGCTGTCGTCTTGTTTCGGGATATAACGGCCAAGAAGCGACTAGAGGAGATGAAGTCCGACTATGCCGCGGCGCTGAGCCACGATCTCAAGACACCCCTCACGGCCATGAAGGGGTACGCTGTGACCCTGCTGCGCCACGGGGATCGTCTCGACGACGAGTCTCGCAAGGAGGCTCTCGAAGTGATCAATTTCGAGATCGATCGCGTTTCTCGTATGTTTGACAACCTGCTCCATCAAGCTCGGCTCGAGGCGGGGGTTAAGAACGTCCACATCGCTAGCGTGTCTCCAGACGACGTCATCCGTCAGGTGGTCAGTCTCTATGCGTTCTCCGGTCGGTCCCACAAGATCGTGGCGCAGGTGGACCCCCCGGATATCGTGTTTCGGACCGATCGGGATCAGTTGGACCAGATCTTGAACAACCTTGTCTCCAACGCTCTCAAGTACACCCCGGAGGGCTCTCGTGTGGATGTGAGGTGTCGCTGGGGCGAGGATGGGAACTCCGTTTTTTTCGAGGTCGAAGACAACGGTCCGGGAATCGCTGCGAGTGACCTTCCCTTCGTCTTCAAGCGTTTTCACCGCTTGGGAGGGGTGCGCTCCCGACGAGTCAGGGGTACGGGGCTCGGGCTCCATATCACTCGGATGTTGGTAGAGAGCTTAGGCGGTGAGGCCGGCGTGGATTCGGTTTTGGGGGAGGGCTCGCGTTTCTGGTTCCGCCTACCGAAGTTTCCACCTCAGCCAGATGAGGAAGACTGATCGCATGACACATCCTTTTCTCCGTTGCCTCTTTGGCGCGTTACTTTTCTCCACGCTGGTTCTGCCTTGTGCCGCTCAGCTGAATAAGCATCTGAAGGAAGAATTTCACGATGCCGAGGCCTACGGTGTAAGGATCGTAGATGGCGTCTCTTCTCTTCGCGCTGCGCTTCACGACGAAGACGTTCGAGTTATCTGTTTTCAGTCTTTCGGAGAAACTCTAGACGAGGAGACTCAGGGGGACATCCTCGAGTGGGTGCGAGCTGGAAGAAGTCTTTGGTTTTATGACACCAGACTGGCTCCTTGGTTTGGGATGAGACCGGTGATTCTCGACTGCGAGGAGTTTCGCACGAAGCCGGAATCGGGAGTGCTCGGCGGCAAGAAGCGCGGTGGGACAGCGACCGTGGGCATCAGTCTCGGTTCTCACGCCGTCCAGACTGGCGTTGGCCAGGTCACGCTGTTCTTGCCACAAGTCTTCTTGCCAGATGTCGAAGAGCCGGTCTACGGCGGGATCGAAGTGGCTGGAGACACCGAGGCTCTGCTTCAGTACGGTCTCGATTCCCCGGCGCTTGTGGCTTGTCGCCGCGAGGGCAGGGGCTTTATCGTGTTCAAATCCTTGCTCTGGAATGAACCGCTCTCCGGTGATCGCTTTCAGATGAACCTTCTGGAGTACTCCGCCGGCTTTCAGGTCCCTGGACCTGCCGGTGCCGGAAAGATCGGCAACCCTCCCGGGCCCGATGCCGAGTATATTGAGGGCTCCCCAGCAGAGCCGTTGCTGCCTGCTACAGAGCGCCTCGTGATGAGTGCTTCGAAGACGGGCCGAGAGGTCTCGGAGACAGACCCTGTCCTGGATGACCCGTCCCAGACTCGCGACCTGTCGAGAGCGCCTGAAGAGGGGGCGGGTACCGTCCACGCGGTGAGGGGAAAGCCGTCTGACACGAGTCTTGAGAAGGGTTCTTGGGTGCTCGAGTTGCAGGACGGCAGCACCGTTCGAGGTGAGTTTGAGACCAAGCTCGTTGAGTTTGAAACAGGGAGCAGTTCCCTGAAGCTCGAGTTAGACAAAGTTCAGAGCCTCGTGTTTGGTGATTCTATAACACTGGATAAAATTACCACGAGTACAGGAAAGCAGCAGTCTGGACTTCTCCTCTCAACACCGATTCGATTCCGCACCAGTCGTGGTGTCGAAGAATTTGAAAAGGAAGATATCATTAAACTTTCTAGGAGTGAAGAATGACCCTTATTCCCGAAGCAAAATTAAAAGATCTTATGACTCCCCGACAGATCGTTGAGGAGCTCGACCGCTACATCATTGGGCAAAACAAGGCCAAGCGGGCCGTGGCTGTGGCTCTTCGAAACCGTTTTCGTCGCGAGCGCTTGGACCCGTCCTTGAGAGACGAAGTGATCCCCAAGAACATTCTGATGATCGGGCCCACCGGTGTGGGGAAAACAGAAGTGGCTCGACGCTTGGCCAAGCTCGCTCAGGCTCCGTTTCTCAAAGTCGAGGCGACGAAGTTCACCGAGGTCGGCTACATCGGTCGGGACGTTGAGACCATCATTCGTGATCTCATGGAGATCGCCGTGCGGATGGTGGAGACGGAACGAATGGAGTCGGTGAATGAGAGGGCACAAGAGCGTGCGCTGGACCGTTTGGCGGATCATCTGTCCCCGAAAGAAGAGTCCCCATCGGATGCCCAAGTGAACCCTTTTCAGACGCTGTTTTCTCAGACCATGGGCGCCATGTCGGGCATCAAGGTGGAAGCTCCCGAGACCGAGACCAAGACGGAGCCCAAGAAGTCGGAAGAAGATATCGCCAAGGCCAAGAGCGAGCTTCGCGAGCAACTCAGGAGCGGAGATCTCGATGATACCATGGTGGAGCTAGAGCTCGAAGAACTGTCGAGTCCTGGGGTTTCGGTCATGGGCCCTATGGGCTTGGACGATATGGGTATGAACGTTGGAGAGCTGCTGGGCGGTCTGTTGCCCAAGCGCAAGAAATCCCGTCGCCTACGGATCTCTGAGGCCAAGCTCTTGCTCGCTCAAGAGGAGGCTCGAAAGCTCATCGACTCTGATGAGGTCAAAAAGACCGCCAAGGAACGAGTGGAGCGTCGCGGCATCGTGTTTTTGGATGAGATGGACAAGATCGCCGGTCGCTCCAAGTCTGGTGGCGGACCTGACGTGAGCCGCGAAGGTGTCCAGCGCGACATACTTCCCATCGTGGAAGGGTCCACGGTCAATACCAAGCACGGGCCGGTCAAGACCGACCACATCCTGTTTATCGCCGCTGGGGCCTTTCATGTGTCCAAGCCCTCAGACCTCATTCCGGAGCTTCAGGGGAGATTCCCCATCCGTGTGGAGCTAGAGAGTCTGACTCAGCACGATTTCGAGCGCATTCTCACCGAGCCCGAGAACGCCCTGACCAGGCAGTACAAAGCCCTGCTCGCGACCGAAGATGTGGATTTAGAGTTCACCGCCGACGGTGTCGAAGCGATGGCCTCGATCGCGGCGCGGGTCAACTCCTCCACGGAGAACATTGGGGCCCGGCGTCTTCACACCATTCTGGAGAGAGTCTTGGAGGAGGTCTCCTTCGATGCCCCAGAACTGGACAATCCCAGTGTCGTTGTGGACGCGAGTTTTGTGAGGGAACGATTGAGCGATGTGGCAGAAGACAAGGACCTCTCTCGCTTTATTCTGTGATAGGGTTTTTCTGTTGTTCGCCGGTCTGAGGCCATAGGTTGACTCGGCTCTGTCCCCTTGCTATAGTCGCTCGGTATCATCGCAATGGTCTCTTGAGGCCGTAGGCTTTCGATGCAGGTGGCTGGCTTCGTTTTTGCGGTGCCGGCTGCTAGAGAACGCAGCACCCGTGGATTTTCTCTAGTGTCGAGGCGAAACTCGATATCAGGGTGCGAGGAATAAACCGGAGGAATGAATGTCCGTCATTAGTATGAAGCAGCTCCTGGAAGCAGGAGTTCACTTTGGGCACCAGACACGTCGCTGGGACCCAAGAATGGCTCGTTACATCTTTACAGAGCGTAACGGGATCTACATTATCGATTTACAGAAGACTGTAAACAAGCTGAAGGAAGCCTATGCTTTCGTCAAGGCAGTCACCAAGGGATGCGTCGACTACGAGACTTACGATATTACCGATAGTCCCGTAACGCGCCCCAGGCCTGTTCTCTTTGTTGGAACAAAGAAGCAAGCCACCGAAACAGTTCAGGAAGAAGCTCTTCGCTGCGGTGAGTATTTCGTAACTCAGCGTTGGTTGGGCGGTATGCTGACGAACTACAAAACCATTCAGAAACGAGTCGATAGACTCAAGAATCTTGAGGAGATGAAAGAGACTGGTGTCTTTGACCGCCTCCCCAAGAAAGAGGTCATCAAGCTAGAAGACCAGCGCATCAAACTCGAGAAATTTTTGGGTGGAATCAAAACGATGCCTGCCCTTCCCGGTGCGCTTTTTATCATCGACCCTCGCAAAGAGTATATTGCGGTGAAAGAGGCTCGCACGCTCGGTATCCCGGTGATTGCCATTGTCGATACCAACTGTGACCCAGACGTCATCGATTTCCCTATTCCAGGTAACGACGATGCTATTCGTGCGGTTAGACTCATCTGTTCCAAAATGGCTGACGCCATTATCGAAGCCAAGGCTGAGATGGAGCAAGAGGTACCGGATGTTGAAAGTCCTGCTCAGGCCGCTGAAGATGGCGATGCGGCTGGCGCGACTGTGGAAACCGAAACCGTGACTTACACAACCGAAGGCGGGGAAACTGAGTCCGTGCGCGTAGGCGTATGGCGCTCTGAGTAAGAGAGGATTCGTTATGTCACAAATTAGTGCAACTATGGTAAAAGAACTCCGAGCCAAAACTGGCGCCGGAATCATGGATTGCCGGGAGGCTCTGCAAGAGAATTCCGGTGATGTTGAGCAAGCAGCCGGTTGGCTTCGCCAAAAAGGTATCTCCAAGGCCGACAAAAAGGCCAGCCGAGAAACCAGCGAAGGCCAAATCGGAAGCTATATCCACATGGGTGGTCGCGTTGGCGTCTTGGTTGAAGTTAACTGTGAGACCGACTTTGTGGCTAAAACCGATGAGTTTCAAGGTCTGGTGAGCGACATCGCTATGCAGATTGCAGCAATGAGCCCACGTTATGTGTCTCGCGATGCCGTTCCTCAGGAAGTTATCGACGCTGAAATCGCCGGTTATCGCGCTGCGGCAATCGAAGATGGAAAGCCTGAGAACATTGCTGACAGGATCGCTCAAGGCAAAGTGGACAAGTACTTCCAATCGCAGTGCTTGATGGAACAGCCCTTTATCAAGGATGACTCCAGAACCATTGAGACCTTGCTCAAGGAGACCATCGCTAAGACGGGTGAAAATATGCGAATCAAGAGATTCGCACGCTTTGACCTGGCAGAGGCTTAGCTCTAACTAGAAACGCTTCGACGCAAATTCGGGCGCTTTGCAAAGCACCGCATCGTCTCAGACGATGCGGTGTTTTATTTTGGCAAGAGAGCTTTCTCGGCGTCTTGAGTGAAAACAGAGTCCTCGTTTGGGAATTCGGAAGCTCTCTTTACGAAGAAGCCGTCTTGGTCCATTTTGGGGAACCCCGGTTCGCACTCTAGTGAGGTGTAGTCGCCGCTCGCGCCGAGTAGGAATCCCGCTTCGGTTTTCTGATAGGTGAGCGGTTTAGCGGATCTGGGATCGCGGGGGGCTTCGTCGAGGTACTTGGGCTGGAGCGCCAGCAGATCGTCCGGGTAGCTCATGGCATTCTCGGCCGCGTACATCTCCAGGGCCGCGAAGGCTTCATTCATGTTGCTCTTGAGTGCCGCCACATCTTGTTCGCTGGCTTCACTGGTGGCCGGACCGCTGGGGCTGTTGCAGGCCCAGAGCCCGAAGAGCGAGATGGTGAGTAAGAAGATTTTCAGGCAACGTTTCATCTCCGTGGGTCCACTTTCGGTTCAGGTATTGCGTTTGAGCGCTCTCTGCGAGTTGTCCAGACTGACTCACTCTCCTCTGCCCGGATCCGAACCGGTGAAAGGTTCATGGTCGTCCTTTCGGAATAGTTTAGAGGTGACGAGTAAGTGTGTAACAAAAAAATGTCTGGCTTGGCTGTTCTTGCTGAGCCTTATTGTGGCCCCGGTCCAGGGGGACGAGAAGCCCGTTGAGCCACCGGCCCAGCGCTCGGTTAAGACGCTGGTAGACTACAAAGACGAATTGGGGTTGTCCGAGGAGCAGGTCAGCACCATCCGTGCGGCTTTGGCCAACTACGCAGCGACCCTGAAGGAACAGAGAGCGGCTCTGAGTGGCTACGAAAAAGAGTACAGCGAGTTGGTGAAAAGCCAGGCTCCTCTCTCTGAGATCAAGAGCAAATTGCGTCAGGCTACCGATGCGCGCTTCAATCTTCGCTATGCCGATGTTCTGACTTCTCGGCTCGTTACGGAGGCGCTCTCTGAAGAGCAGATGGCTAAGTGGCGCGAAATTCAGAGCAAAGTCAGGCAGTCGGGAAAAACCAAATAGAAGAGAGACGTCTTCCATGGAAGGATCCCCTTCGGTCAACCAGAACCAGGCAAGCACCCGGGAGCACAACCGTGACGTCCTCCAGCAAGGGCGCTGAACGGTCCTGCGCCGGCTATTTTGGAGGCGCCAATGAGCTTGACCGTGGATGCGAAACCTCAGAGTGAGGAAAAGAGAGTGAATAAGACTTCCTACAAGCGGATTCTCCTTAAGCTCTCGGGCGAAGTCTTCGCCGGTGATACGGGCTTTGGAGTCGATGCTCCAACCGTGAGACGATACGCCCAGGAACTGGCCGATGTGTTGGCCATGGGTGTCGAACTCGCCGTCGTGGTGGGTGGTGGAAACATCTGGCGGGGCAGGATGGCACCTCAGATGGAGCGCGCGACCGCTGACCAGATGGGGATGATCGCGACGGTGATAAACGCCCTCGCGCTTCAGGACGCTCTGGAGAAGCTTCAGGTCAAGACCCGCGTTCTGACCGCCATTGAGATGAAAGACGTGGCCGAACCGTTCATCCGTCGAAAGGCCGTGCGGCACCTCGAGAAGGGGCGAGTCGTCATCTTTGCCGGGGGAACCGGCAGTCCTTACTTCACAACGGATTCCTGTGCGGCGCTTCGAGGTCTCGAGATCAACGCGGACGCTGTGTTCAAAGGAACCAAGGTGGACGGAGTCTACGACGGGGACCCAGAGCTGAACCCCGATGCCAAAATGTTTCAAGAATTGACCTATTTGGATGTGTTAAAAAGAGGACTGAAGGTCATGGATTCAACCGCAATTTCCCTCTGTATGGACAACGGGTTGGCCATCAATGTCTTCAATATCACCGAAGTGGGTAATATTAAGAGAATCGTATCTGGTGAGAGAATTGGAACCCAGGTTAAGAAAGAGGTGGAATGATGGAGCCGTTTGATTTTGGACCGTACAAGGAGCAAATGCAGAACGCCTTGGATGCCTTAGGGAGAGAGTTCGGGCGGATTCGCTCGGGACGAGCTTCTCCGTCTTTGGTCGACAAGGTTCTTGTGGAAGCTTACGGGAGCGAAATGCCGATGTCGCAGTTGGCCACAATTTCGATTCCAGAGGCTAGAACCATTGTTATTCAACCCTTCGACAAGGGGAACTTGGCGAACATAGAGCGCGGTATCCACAAAGCGAATCTAGGTGTGACGCCGAGCAATGACGGAAACGTTGTTCGATTGAACTTGCCGCCGCTCACCGAAGAGCGCCGTCGGGACTTTGTGAAGGTCGTGAAGGCTAAGGCTGAAGAGGCGAAAGTCTCGGTTCGGCAGGCTCGACGAGAGACGCTCGAGGAGGTCAAAAAGGCCGACTACCCCGAGGATGAATCCAAGCGACTGCACGACGAAGTTCAGAAACTGACCGACAAATTTACCGAAAAAATCGATGGTGCGACCCTGGCCAAAGAAAAGGAGTTGATGGAGGTATAGCCTTCGTGGACCAACCCCATGCATGGCTAGGGCGCGAATTTCGGACTTTGTTGCCCGAGATACGCTCTCGGCAGTCAGCGGTGCGCCTTGCTGTGACTCGACCGTCGGGACGATCCTACGGTGAGGGAGCTTTGCGCGTCCTTCGAGTGAGGGGGGAGGACGATGCCCTTGAACTCTTGCTCGCTTATGAACGTTATCAACCTCCCTACTTCCAAAAGGGACGACAAGGGAAAAGAGGACGCAGCTAGCTCCATGACCGCCAAACTGCCTCGGCACTTGGCCGTTATCATGGACGGTAACAGGCGCTGGGCTCGCGATCGTAGACTTCCTGCTTTGCTAGGTCACCGCGCTGGGGTCCGAGCCTTTCGGCGCCTTTTGGAGCGTTGTCGCGAACTGGGTATCCCTCACCTCACCGCCTACGCGTTTTCTGCGGAGAATTGGCGCCGGAGTCCCTTGGAGGTAGAGGTGCTCATGAAGCTTTTTGAGCGCTATGCTGCCAGGGAGCGGGAGAAGCTCCGACGCACGGGGATACGCTTTCAGCTGATAGGGGACATTCGTGAACTCCCCGCCCCGGTGCGAGAGGAGTTTCTGAAAACCGTTGAAGCGACGGCTCATAACCGTGATATGACGCTGAACCTGGCCGTAAATTATGGTTCCAGGGAGGAGTTGCTCCGATCGGTTCGCCAGTTGGCAGCCGAGGCGGTTTCCGGCAACTTAGACCCAGCGGATATCACGGCAGAAACGATAGAGAGTACTCTCTATACACACGGTCAACCGGATCCTGATCTGTTGATCAGAACCAGTGGGGAATTAAGAATGTCAAACTTTCTTCTGTGGCAGTCGGCTTATACGGAATTTTACTTTACCGATGCTTATTGGCCCGATGTCGATGACGGCGTGTTGGACCACGCCTTAGCTGAATTTCAGAAGCGAGACCGACGATTTGGCGGAGGCAGCGTCTCATGAGTGCGCCTGGAGCGGCTCCGCTTTCAGCCAAGCCACGAAGCGAATTGAAAACCCGCCTGATCACCGGCGGGCTTCTTTCTGCTCTCACCCTCTGGCTGGTCTGGTCAGGTCTCTATCCTTTTTCATGTCTGGTCCTGGTTTGCTCTGTTGTAGGCCAGTTCGAGTTTCAGGCTTTCGCAGAGAAGAAAGGTTTTCACCCAGGAAGGCGATTGGGCATAGCTATGACCTTGCTGTTGCTGGTCTCGTCCATCTTCTTTAGCGCCGAGGTCGTCAACCAGTTCATGCTGCTGGGGATCATCTTGACCTACACCATCATGCTTCTGCGCCCAGAGAAGCGAGTGTCGGCGCTTATCGATGCCTCTCTCACGACTCTGGGAGTGGTCTATGTGGGCTGGTTTTTCTCTCACATCCTCCAGCTGCACAAATTGCCTGATGGTGCGGCCATCATAACCCTCTTGCTCGTTGGCTCGGCGTTCAACGATATGGGTGGCTTTTTTGTGGGGCGAAAGATTGGTAGGACCAAGCTCTATCCGAGAGTCTCCCCCAAAAAGACGGTGGAGGGTGCCATCGGTGGTCTCTTCACCGCTATTTTGGCCTGCTTGTTCGTGGGTTGGTTGACCGGTCTGGCCTATACCCATTGCGCTTGGGCCGGTGTTATTATCGCTATTGCCGGGTCCTTTGGGGATCTGTTCGAATCATCTTTAAAGAGGGATGTGGGTGTTAAGGACTCAGGCACCGCGATCCCTGGTCACGGAGGGGCTCTCGATCGTTTTGATTCACTTGCGTTCGCGGCTCCGATATTTTATCTTTATGCAGTCTACTTTATGTTATGAAAAAACTCATTATACTCGGATCGACAGGATCCATAGGTTCTCAAACACTCGACGTTGTCCGGAAGCATCCTGACAAGTTTTCTATCGTCGCTCTCGCTGCCAAAAAATCTTGGCAGCGCTTAGTCAAGCAGGCCAGGGAGTTTGGGGTTGAAGCCATTGCCCTCCTGGATGCTGAAGCGGCTTTCCGAGCCCAGGAGGAGCTTCAAGACAGCGATATCGTCGTGCTCTCTGGCCGAAAGGGTATCAAGACCCTCGCTGGTTGGGGCGAGGCTGACATGGTGGTCTCCTCTATGGTTGGGATGGCGGGCTTGGTTCCTACCCTTCGGGCCATCGAGCGCGGGCGCGATGTGGCCTTGGCCAACAAGGAGTCTTTGGTCGTTGGTGGCCAGGTCGTTATGGACGCGGTCAAGGAGAATGAAGTCAAGCTTCTTCCGATCGATTCTGAACACTCCGCTATCTTCCAGTGCATGAGCGGTGAGAAGGTGGAGACGCTGAGCCGACTCATTCTGACCGCTTCTGGCGGTCCGTTTCGAACGTGGGACCGGGAACGTCTGGCGCTGGCGACTCCCAATGAAGCGCTCAAGCACCCCACCTGGGAGATGGGCTCGAAGATCACGATAGATTCTGCGACGCTTATGAACAAGGGCTTTGAGGTCCTTGAGGCCCATCATCTCTTCGGGTTGCCTCTCGACAATATCGAGGTTTGGGTGCATCCCCAGTCTATCATTCACAGTTTGGTGGAGTTTTGCGATGGGTCGGTTTTGGCTCAGATGGGCCCGCCCGA
>CAZVVF010000070.1:0-10434 GCA_964630575.1 uncultured Burkholderiales bacterium
AGGTGGAAATTCCAGCGATAGCTGAAAAATTGGCCAATCATACCTTGGGGCCCACCCTGGCAGTAGGTGAGCAAGGGGTACTTCTTGTTGGGATCAAAGTTCGGCGGATAGATCACCCAGTTGTGAATCTTCTTGCCGTCTGTTGAAGGCACCCAGCGCTCCTCGATTTTGGGGAGCTGGAGTTTGGCGAAGATCGCGTCGTTGAGGTGCGAGATGGTGCGAGTCTGGCCGTCGCTAAGATTGAGAATGGCCAGTTCGTTTGGGCGCACCATGTTGCAGAAGGAGACCAAGGCCTGTTTCCCGTTGGGGGTGAGGGTCTTGAGCGACCAGTCGAAGCGACCTTTCGTGAGTTGCTTGAGACCGCCACCAGAGGCATTGACCTGAAAGATCTGGTTGGTACCGCGATGCTCGGAGGTGAACACGAGTCCCTTGCCGTTGGGTAGCCAAGTGGCACCGTGAGCGGTCTGGTCGAGGCCCTCGGTTGCGTCGATGGTAGATTTTGTGGCCAGATTGTAGACCATGATACGGTTTCGGTCGGCTTCAAAGCCGGGTCGTTCCATGGAGTGATAGGCCAAGAATTTTCCGTCGGGAGAGAACTTAGGGTCGTTGTCGTAACCCTGGTTGGAGCTGGTGATGTTGATGTGGGTTTTGGGTGCTGCGATATCGACCAAGTAGACGTCGCTGTTGGTGGACTCAGCCCAGTTTTCCACGTTCTTCATGGTGAAAGCGATGGTGCGACCGTTGGGGCTCCAGTTGAACTGTTCCGAGCCACCAAAGGGAGGAACGGGACAATCGACTTTCATCTCTGCCATAAGGTCGGTGGCCTTTTCGGCGCGCCCATTGGCTCCCAGTTTGGCCACGTGAAGATGGCTGTACTTATAGTCGTGCCAGGCATTCCAGTGGCGGTACATGAGCTTGTCGATGATGCGCGCATCAGCTTTGGGGAGGTCTTCGTAGATCTCTTTGACCTCTTTGTCCAACTTGATGTCTCGGGTAAAGGCTAGGTGAGTGCCCTTTGGGCTGACCTTGAGATTGGCGATCCCGTCTTTGATATCGGTGAGTTTCAGGAGGGCTCCGTCTTGCGGGTTAACAGCCCAGGCCTGGGGGTAGGTCCCTTTAGCCTTCTTCTCTATGCCTATCATAAAGATCCGTTCGCCAAAGGCGGAGGGAGCGAACTGAACGTCACCGATGGAGAGCCAGTCGCTGAGGAGGGTTCTCGACCGTCCGGACTTGAGGTCCACGACCAGAAGATCGGTGGTGCCTCCGTTTTTCTTGAGGTCGTAGTGTCGGACCGAGTAGACGGCTGTTTGGCCGTCGGCGGATATATCGACGTTGCCGAGTCGTCCGAGTTTCCACAACAGCTCGGGACTCATGAGCGTATTTGAGGTTATACTGTCTTTGGGGGTACTGGTAGGTTCGGCCAGTGCCGCGCTGGTAACGAGAGTTACACAGAGGAGAAGGAATGAAAGGGTTGTCTTCAGCATAGCCTGCGAGTTCTTTATTTTGTGTTGGAACCCTTGGATTTCGCATAGATCTCCGCGAGCTTTGTTCACTGCCCTTTAGAATGCAGGAGCGCCCGCCTGCCTTGAGCGAAGTGAATCGCGCCGATTGCGAGTCTGGCCCCAGGCAGACTTTAAGGATTCATTTGACAAGGGTCCTTATTGTGGGCCAAAGTTTAGGGTGATGACAGCGCAGAGGGCGGAATTGAAGCTCTCTGCTTGAATACAGGAAGCTAGGAGGGGTCTTGGCCTGACTAATTTGACGCAAGATAAGCCGAAGCCCTATCTTGAATGGGCGATGTCTCTGGCTATTGCAGCGACGCTGGGTTGCGTTGTTGTCACCTTCCTAATGGTCGTGCTCTATGCGTTTCCGGTAGGCTTGCTGTACCCCTTGGTAGCCGTGGGCTTGATGAAGCTCGCGCATACGGCTTGGACCCGCTACAGGCCGGACGCCTTTGACCCGCAGCACATGGGGATTCAGGGCAGTGTGGTCGTAGGCGGCTTGGTTTCGGTCCTCCTGGCTTCTTTGGCCAGCGGTGCCGTCTCACCGACGGACTTGCTCTATAGCGGCGGGGGGATGGCCGTGATCGGCTTGCTCTCCATCGCCTGGGACCAAAGTCGCGCTGCCCAAGCTCGGAGTCTAGCCGATAAAGCCATGCTAGAGACTCAGCGGGCCCGAAGTTTAGCAGCCGAAGGCGACCTCAAGACCGCCGATGAGATTCTCCAGGAGGCTCTCCTGTCTACCGAAATGGCCTACGGCTCCTATCATCCTCAGGTGGCGACGATCGTGTTGTATATGGCCGGCCTGATGCGAGCCCTGCGACGAATGGAGGCCGCCACTATCATGTACCGGCGTGCGGTGGATGTTCACGCGGCGTTGGGGGTTGCTTCCAAGGAGTCTGTCACGGCGCTGTACGATTTCGCTGAACACCTTCGCCAGACTGACGACCTGGAGAACGGCCTGCGGGTGGCAACCCAGGCGGTTGCTGAAAGTCGGCGGGTTACAGGGATCGAAGCGCTCGGTGGCCGCGCGCACATCGCGCTTTCCCGGATTCAGGCAACCTTGGGCAAAACTCAGGCCGCCTATGATTCGAGCCAGGCCGCTGTTCGTCTGTTGGAGCAGAGCGAGGGCAAGGCTCACTCCGACACTTTGCTGGCCAAGGGTTGGGTGGCCAGTCACTGCGTGACTCTGGGTCGACTGGCCGAGGCCGAGCGCCTCTTGACCGATACGATTTTTGAAAAAGAGCGTTTAGGAGAAACCGGAGACGCCAGTTACTTGAACCTGCTCTTGGACCTGTATACGGTTCAGGTTCGAAAGAACGACCACGGCGCGATCGACACTTTTCAGAAGGCAACGGAGGTCTACCGGGGATCGGTTGGGCCGAAGTACGAGCGTGCCGCGCAGCTACACGAGAGGCTACCCACTTATCTCGTCAGCGATCAAAACCCCGACCACGAAGCGTTTTTTAAAGCGCTTTTTTCAGGTGAGACAGGCCTGGCCAAGAGACTTCTGGACAAGGATGATAGCTTGGTGAATTTCGTGGATACCTCGGGATGGACCGTCCTCCAGTGGGGGGTGTTTTTTGATCTGAACGAGATTGTGGCCAACCTGCTCTCCAGAGGAGCTGATCTAAGCCACGGTGTGGGAACGGACCTCCCGGCCATCTATGTCGCTTGCCGATGGGGGCAGCGTCGGGTCCTGGCTACTCTCAGCCGTAGCGATGCGGACTTTGAGGTGGAGACCGGCGATGGCTCCCGTCCTATTCACGGTGCCGTTCGCAGTGGTGACCAACTGACCGTGGATATGGTGCTCGCCAAGAAGGCAAGGCTCGATGTGACCAACAAGCGGGGCTGGACTGCCCTCCACGAAGCGGCTTACTCCGGTGACCGCAAACTTCTGCTACTGCTCATTTCCAAGGGCGGGGAGATCAACCTACAGGCGGGGACTCACCGCGAGTCGCCCCTCCACGCCGCGATTTTGGGTGGTTGTGTTGCGACGGCGGAAATTTTGATACTCAACACGGCTGACATCAACGCTGCCAAGGCCGACGGAGTCACCCCCCTGAGGCTGGCCGAGCAGCTCGGACGCGGGGACATCGAAAGTATGATCAAGGCTCAGTTCGACAATCAGGAGGACGAGGTCGCCGAAGCCGAGGTCGAGGTCGCCGAAGTCGAAGACGAGGTTGAAGACGAAGAGAAGCCTTCGCCTGAGCCAGAAGACGACGGAGCTCAATAGAGAGATGGCGCAGTCAGAGATCCAGGAACGAGTGGCGAAGCTCAACACTCAGTTGCGCTTCGGAAAATTCAAGGCGGCCTTGATAGAGGCCTACAAGCTGCGCACCTATTTACAATTGGGCGGCGTTCGCAGTGAGGAGGCCAAGCGCGAGTTGCAAAGGGTGGAGAAAGTGATCGCGGAGCTGGAGGGCAAAGAGGCCATCGGAATTCAAAAGCTGGTCAATCTGATCGTTCGAACAGCCAAAGCATCGCTCAATCCCACTGAGGAGGAGTCGCGAGAGACGCTCCTCGACCGATTCGCTGAGCGTCCCGAAGAGGAGACCAAAGCCGAGGAGGCTGAGCCACAAGAGGCACAGCCTGAGGTCGGCTTGGGTGCAACCGCTCCCGCCTCTGGGTCGAGCGAAGCGGATGAGCTTCCCTACCAAGAGTCACAGGGCTGGTAGGGTTCTCCCAACGTTCAGGCCCCGCTAGAGCCCTGGTGAGGCTCTGGGCCGAACTCCTGGACCCCAGGAGCCGTCTGGGCTAGGGTAGGGCCACAATGGGCCTGAGCGGCGAATGAGGTGCACTCGCGGTGGTAGGGGGACCTCGACGGCTGAAATGCGAACCGACACCCTGTGAATCCTCAAGTTCTCGCTGATCAGATTAAAGCTGGCAACCGACGCGCCATAGCCAGGGGACTGACTCTGGTTGAGTCCCTCCTTCCCGATCACGAGAAGCTCAGTCTTGAGCTTTTTCGTTGCCTTGGGTCAGCCCCTCGGGCCTATCGCCTCGGTGTCACGGGGCCGCCGGGAGCGGGCAAGAGCACGCTCATTGAGAGGATCGCACTGGCTTGGTTGCAAGGCGACGAGAGGGTCGCCATCCTCACCATCGACCCGAGCAGTCAGCGCACCGGTGGCAGCCTCTTAGGGGATAAGACCAGAATGGGTCAGATCGCCGACCTGCCTGAGGTTTTTATTCGTCCCTCTCCTACAGGGGACCATCTGGGAGGCCTCGGCCGCAGGACACCCTTGATGTGCGCTTTGCTGGAGCGGGCTGGTTTCAAGCGGATTATCGTTGAGACCGTGGGGGTAGGGCAGTCGGAAATCTCTGCGAGCTATCTGGTGGACCGCCTGCTTTTGGTAGCCCTTCCCGGCGCCGGAGACGAAGTCCAGGGCCTTAAGCGTGGCCTGATGGAAGAGATCGACCTGGTTGCCGTAAACAAGTGCGACTTGGGCCAGGCCAAGGCTACCGTGGCGGTGCTGCGGTCGGCGTTGCGGGTGTTTCGACGCGAGGTTCCTGTTATCGAGATCTCCGCCCTCGAGGGCAGCGGTCTAGAGCGCTTGATGGAGGCTATCGAAGAGCCCTTGTCATCGGGGGCCTACGAGCGTACCCGGGGGGAGTTGCACTTCTTTGAAGAGTTCTTCGTGGAATCGATCAAGAGGTTGCTGCTGGCCGACGGTACTCGTTGGAGCGAGTTGCGAAAGAAGGTCGCGAGCGGGGAGGTCGACTTCTTGCAGGTTCTTCCCGAGGTCTGTGGTCATTTGGAGCAACTGGCAGAGGACCTGAAGCATCCTTGATTCGGGACCGCGATGGCTGTCGGATGGACAACAAAAAAAAGAGCCCGGTTCACACCGGGCTCTTTTTTCGTTGTATCCGTCTGGTTCGGGTTAGAACTTGACGAAGTGGAGGTACTGTTGTGTGTTCTCAACCGCTTGGGCTGCGATCTGTTGAGCGCGGATCCCAGGAGGAGAGACCACCAGGCCGTCGCCGTTTGGCGCATCAGGACCGGCAAACGCGTTGCCGAGATAGGTGATGGCTTGGGTCTGAACCTGAACCGTCGGTCCTGCAGAGGGGTCGAGGATGGTACCGTGACCGGCGTTGGGGATCTCGAAGGATCCGCTTCCAGTGAAGTCGGTAGAACCCTGAGCCACCAGCGGGGCGAGGCTGTTGATAGCGTTGAGTTGGGTGAAGGGCGGGTTGGAAACTCCGTTGCCAAACTGCCTTGCTAGGTCGTATTGGGCCGAAGGCGGTACAACCGCGTCGGTGACGTTGTTCTGCTGGAGAATAACGGCTCGTTGACCGCCGCGCAGGTCACCAGTGATGGCGTGGTCGGCGTAGTTCACAGGGTCAGCGTCGTCAACAACCGCTTGAGCGATGATGAAGAACTGAGCGAAGGCGCTCGACCCTTCAACAACACCTTGCTCGGCAAGACCGTCTCTGACGAGACCGCCGAAGCTATCCGAGTTCAGCAACAGGGTGGTGAGTCGGGCACCGCCTACGTTCAGAGCGGATGCGGCCAGGTTCGGTTCGGTAGAGTGGAAAACGGTTCCCACGATGCGTCCGAGCGAGAGACGGACGTATCCAGGGTTGGGGGAGGCAGGGTCGACGGCGGGAGAACCGAGTTCAGGAGCGGTCGCTGCTGGATTCGGGTCGCCGGGGGCTGCATCGATGTTGCTTTGGGCAGACACGATAGCCTGGTTCAGTGCGTAGAGGTTGGCAACCGAGGTGAGAATGTTGTCTCGCGTGTTTCTCAGGTTCGGGATATTGATAAAGCCAGCGCCGCTCAAGCTGCTGTCGTTGCTAGGAGCGGGTTGACTGAGGTCTCCGTGGAGTTCCAGGTCGATGGCGATACAAGCGAGGTTCTGGCTACAGAGGGAGTTCGCAATGGCGACCGACTGGAATTTGTTTCCGGTGATTCCGTGCTGGAAGATGACCGGTTGCACGGGGAGGTTGGGGTCAGCCGGCGTTCCTGGCAGGCCACCTTGGCCTTTTAGCAAGACGGGGAACTGAGCTGAGTTGGGGAGATACAGAACGAAGTTGATGGTCCTGGTTCCAACCTGAACAGGCGGATTGGGCCAGAATCCTTCGACGGGGTCGTTGCGGTAAATGGGAGCCTCGAACGATCCGAGGTGGATTCGGCCGATGGCGTCGCTGGGGATGTTGGGCCCGATGTTCTCGTCGATGAATCGCTCGACTGTGGGGATACTTCCGCCGGCGGGGAAGTCGAGGTTTTGGCCGTTGCCAGGGTTTTGGGCCGCAGGATAGTTGATGGCGTGACCCATTCCTACGGGAAGGAATTCAGCTAAGGGGTTGCCACCCAAAAAGGCTGGGTTGGCGTTGCTCAGGGGCTCGTTGGCCGAAACGATCTGGCTGCGAACGGCCGGGAGCGCTTGGAAGAGGGTCTGAGTTGTGAAAGCAAAGGCTAGAGGGATGTTGGCGCGGCTCTGACCGGTGAGGGTTTCGGCGGCGCTCCAGATCGGCTGGTAGGCCGCTCGAACGGGCTCCAGGGCCGCAGCCTGATCGTCGCTGAGGGCTGCGTTGGTGGAGGAGCCGTTCAGGAAGAGTGGACTGGTCGATTTTAGGATGTTGATAGCGTTATCCGACAGAATCGGGGTGCCAGAAAGGGCGCTGATGATTTCGTCGGTGGTGACCACGATGTAGGTCGTGGAGGGGTCGAGGGCCAGTACCGGTAGGCCGGTGACAACCGAACCCGTAGCGGTTTCCGATACGGTCCAGGTCATCAGAGCTTTCTCTCCGGTGGTGGAGTTGAATACAGGCAGACTATCGTTTGTGATGGTCTCTGGCTTAACCGTTCCCCTGAAGGGAATGATGATGGCACCAGAGGTCGAGAATCCATCCAGGCTGTTGGCGGCATCGAACGGTTCGCCGGTACCTGGGAAGGCCAACATTCCAGTGGATGGGTCTCTCAGAAGGTCGTTCGGTAGTGGGATCTGACTGTTGGCCAGATCCAGGAGAGGAAAGGTGTATCCTGGGAACGACACGGGGCCGTTCAAGGGAGCAGGTGGGGTATCGAGCGTGCCGGTGTCGGAACACCCGGCGAACAACAGCCCCGCTAGACATAGTGTCAAGAATTGTAAGGCGCGATTACGCATTATTAAAAACTCCTAGTTCAGAAGCCGGGCTGACGGAAAAAAAGAATCTGGTCCCCCGGAGATGGATTGGCGCGCTTTATAGATTGAGGTCGAAACTTCCTGCCTAAATCGGATCGTTCTCTGGGAAATAGGGTTTGAGCGAGCCGCGTTTAGGGCTCCCCGGCCTGTGGCTTTTGAAAGGGCTTGGCCCCCTCAAAAAAAGGGCGCCCGATGGGGCGCCCTTTTTCGGGTAGAACCGCGAGAGAGCGGCTATGGTGCTGGTGTGATTTTGAAGGTCGCTGAAGCCAAACCTGCTGCTTGGACGATCGCCGGTGTGGGAGGGGCAGCGGTCGGGTCGCCAGCGGGAATACCGGTCGTCCGACTGATGTTGACCAGGAGGCGCTCTGTTCCAGGACCAGCGGTTCGGTCGACACCGAGAAGTTGGGTGTTGAAAGGGTTGATTCCGAGTGCGAAAATGGGGTTGGGGACGTTTCCGATCGAGCCTGCTACGTCCGTTGCGACACCGGTGGTCTTGTCGAACGTGACCAAGCCTTGATTGTCGGAAGGGGTTCCGTAGATCGGTTTGCTCGTGTCGGCGACAAAGGGGTCTACGATAAGAGCATTGCCATTGCCGCTGAATCCCGAGGCCGAGCCAACGGGGGTCGCGGTACCGCTCCCGACGCCGGGCTCGATGTTGACAGTGTAGAGTCCAACGGGGGAGGTCGCTCCACCGTTGATGTAAGCGTAGACTGTGCCAGTGGCAGGGTCGAGAGTCAGTCCAGGAGCACGCGAGCCGACAACCCCCGTGAGGCTCGGGCCACCGACCAGCGTTCCGGCGCCACTGACAGGGTCGATGGAGATAAGAACCGCTCGGTCCATGCCGTCCACGGCGGTGGCCAGAAGCCGTCCGTCCGGTACAGCGGTGATGCTAGCAACCTCGGTGAAACCGATTCCGGCACCGATGGGAGTTGCTACAAAGGTGGTGGGGTCAATACTCACGAGAGCGTTGGTGAGCGTCGTTCCGTAAATTGAGAAGGGGGCTAGAACCACGAATGGCTCAGAAACGGCTAGAGCATCACCAGAGACCGCCGCTAGCACGAGTGCGCCACCACCATCAATCACGCTGAGGTCGGTGAAGGTCGCCACACCGTTGACTACGGGGACATTGGTCGTTCCTCCGAGCTTGGCTGTTCCGGTTGGGTCGTTGGCGATCACCATGGTGACGATCGAATCGTTGGCGATTAAGTTCCCTGAACCATCGCGGACTTCAACCTGGAGAGGAGGGTCGAACAGTTCGCCTCTGTTGATGGTCGTAGGTGGGGTGGGAGGCTGGGTGATAAAGGTTGCTGTAGCTGGCGCACCGCCTGTGATTACGAAATCGGCGCTCTCGGCTCCGAGGAGGCCTTGAGCGCTCGCCACGAAGTCGTATTGCCCTGCGATGTCGACGGACAGGTCGCTGAAGTTCGCGACACCGTCAACGGCGTTGACCGTGGTCGTGCCGGAGAGGGTGGCTCCACCAGGGTTGGCAAGGGCGATGGTGACCGCACGGGTGTCGCTCTCAACGACAAGCCCGTTGGAGTCTAGAATGCCCACCCTGACCGTCGTAAAGGTTGAGCCCGCAGTCCGCTGGGGCACGTTGAGAAACGACAGACGAACGGGAGCATCGAAATTTTGGTAGCTCTGATGTAGGTCAAAATTGTTGCTAGAGCTATTACCGCAGCCGATGACAGTGCATGCGGCTAGAAAGCTTAGAATAAAAATACTTAACACTCTTTTGAGTGGCATAAGTCCTCCCAGGTGGGGCGCCAGCCCCCGATAAAGAAATTTGATTGAGACCTATACTGCGGCCACTTCAGAAACCCTGGTCAAACTGGAATGACCTTAAATTAAAAAGGGGTGGTGATTCTGCCGGCGACTTTTCGCGCCATGCCTGACTCAAAAGGCTTTGACTGATTCATCGCCAATTTGCCGGAATGAAAAAAGCAATCTCCTCTGTTCTCATGGCTCTGTTGCTCAGTTCGACTGCACCTGCAGTCGCCGACGAAGGGATGTGGCTCTACAGCGACCCTCCCAAGGAGGTCCTGAAGAGTCGATACGGTTTCGATCTCACCCAGGATTGGATGGACCATCTGCAACGCTCCTCAGTGCGTTTCAACAATGGTGGTTCGGGGTCGTTTGTGTCGGCTTCAGGGCTGGTGCTCACCAACCACCACGTGGGGGCCGACGCCATTCAAAAGCTGTCAACGGCCGACTCCGACCTTATCAAGACAGGCTTCTTGGCGCGCACAAAGGGTGAAGAACTCCCCACCAAAGACTTAGAGCTCAACGTTCTCTACGAGATCGAGGATGTCACAGACCAGATCAAGGGGGCGGCCAAGCCTGGAATGACTCCTGAGCAGGCTGAAGCGGCGCGCCGTGCCGCTAAATCGGCCATCGAACAGGCCTCTCTGGAGAAGACCGGCTTGCGTAGCGATGTCGTTACCCTCTTTAGAGGAGGAGCTTACCACCTCTATCGTTATAAGAAGTACACCGATATTCGCCTGGTTTTCGCTCCGGAGATCGGGATCGCGTTCTACGGCGGAGATTCCGACAACTTTGAGTACCCACGATACTGCTTGGACATGGCCTTGTTTCGAGTCTACGAAGATGGAAAGCCTCTAGAACCCAAGGACTATCTCAAGCCCAGTAAGGTTCCGCTGAAGAACGGGGACCTCACTTTTGTGAGCGGGCACCCAGGGCACACAGAGCGTCTCAACACCGTTCGTCACCTTGAGTTTCTCCGCGATGTGCGCTATCCCATGGCTCTTCGGAATGTTCGACGGGTGGAGGTGCTGCTGCGCACATTCGCT
>CAZVVF010000071.1:0-10424 GCA_964630575.1 uncultured Burkholderiales bacterium
GAAGTTATCTTTTATCCGCTCTCCCGGATCCACTTTTTTAACTTTCCTCGTTAAACTGTTAACAATTTGGCAACCTGGTTCACAAAAGCGCAACAAAAGACGCTCGACCAGTTCTTGCCGTCAGCTATACTCATAGTTAGAGAAGACCGCAAGAAAGAAGTGTGAATTAAACAATGGCTATCAATCCCCTAAATCAAGGAATCCAAACTCAACAATTTCGACCCGCAGGTGGCGTACCCTCAGCCGTAGGCGCCCCAGGTCAAACCCAAGGATTCAACGGCGGCGGGTTCGGTGGAAACGACCAGTTCGGGATCAGCAATGAAGCCCAGCAAGCCGCAGGCGCTCAAGGTGCTCAACAAGGCGGTGGAGCGCAACAACTCACCCAAGCCCTCAGTCAGGGCATCAGCGCCGTTATGCAAGCTCAAGCCCAAGGCTCCCAGCAACAGGGTGGCGACGGCGGCCAACAAGCGCTCCAACAGTTAGGTCAAACTTATCAACAGGGTCAACAATCTGGACAGTTGCAAGGTGTGCCTCCTATGGTCGTTAAGACCGCAGAGAGTCTCCTTGGAATCAACCAGGGAGAGCAAGGTCAACAGGCCCAACAAGCCGGTGGCGGCGGCGGCGAACAAGCCGGTGGAGCCGAGCAAGCCGGTGCTGCCGAAGAAGCAGGCGGAGCCGAAGAAGCCGCTGCTGAAGGCGAGAACAAGACCGACGAAGAGATTCTCAAAAAGCTCGATCAATTGCTCGGTAAAGACAAAGCCGAGGAGACCAAAGAGGACGCCAAGACCGACGACAAAGACGCTAAGACCGACACCAAAGCCGGTGACGCAAAGACTGACACCAAAGTCGCGGACACCACGACCGACACCAAGACTGGTGAAGCCGCGAGTACCAGCTCGGCGCCCGCTGCCTCCAAACCCGCCGCTTCTAAACCTGCGGCAACTTCCAAGCCCGCCGCGGCTAAACCCGCAGCAGCGACGAAGCCAGCAGCCAAAAAATAGGACTCAGGTTCTTGCTTTCAACACGAAGAGGCCCCACGGGGCCTCTTTTTTGTTGACCGTCGGGATATTTTTTGCCTTTCGGCAACGTTTTTGCAACATACCCCGCGTTGATTCAGAATTTCTTGCGGAAATCACACGCTAATCTGTGGTCAGAGTAAAACAGACAAACGAATTAATGGAGTGTGTTCAGATATGGCCTCGATCAGTGCAGCAGGAATTTCCCCCCAACAGTTAAGACCCCAAGGCAACTTCGGTGGCGGCTTTCCCCAATCTCAAAATACACCGCAGCCACAACAGGGCGGCGGTGCCAATCCTCTAGCCCCCGTGGACAAAGCCGGCTTGAGTCGAGAGGCCCAGGAGATGGGCGGTGCCCAGGGCCAGGGTCAACAGAACCCCGGGGCCCAATTGACTCAGCAACTGAGTCAGGGATTGAGCGCGGTCGGTCAAGCCGAGCAAACTCAAGACGAGAATCAGGTCAAGCAAGCGACTGAAGGTCTCAAGGGAGCCTATGAAGGCGGCTCCCAGTCCGGTGCCCTTGAACAGGCCGACAAAGGAGTGGTCCAAGCCACCGAACAGAAGTTGGGGATCAACCAGGGGGGTGAACAGGGCGGCGGTGAGTGTGGAGGCGGCGGCGAAGCCGGAGGCGCACCCGAAGGCGGCAGTGAAGCCGGAGGGGGCGAGTGCGGCGGCGCCGACCAGGGCGGCCAATGCGGTGGAGATCAAGGCCAAGGCGGATGCGGCTCAAACGAGTGCTGCAACAAGGTTCAACAACCCTTAGACGATCTCTTGGGCAGCCGAGTGGACGACCTTGAAAATC
This sequence comes from uncultured Burkholderiales bacterium, assembly GCA_964630575.1. GTDB lineage: Bacteria > Vulcanimicrobiota > Xenobia > Xenobiales > JADMJV01 > JAEXNA01. Next base: position 1,819 of record CAZVVF010000071.1, read on the forward strand.
GCGTCGACACACTTGAAAACGGTGCCGAGACCGACAAAGAGAAGAAATCCGGTGAGACGGCCGCTTCTGAGTCAGCAGCATCCACCACCCCAGTGACCACCGCTACCGACACCACCACACCATCGAGCACAACGACCACGACCTCAGCGAGCAAGCCGGCCGCTGCCAGCCAACCGGCCGCTGCCCCCAGCCAGGCCACAGCGAAACCCGCAGCGAGCAAACCGGCCGCCGCTAGTAAACCCGCCGCGGCTCCTCGACCAGCCACCAGTGGTGGGGCGAAGAAATAGCCCCAGACCGGCCTTGGATCGAGGCGGCGTGAGAGAGACAAGACCTCCCCTTCGGTGGAGGTCTTTTCTCTCTCCGGCGGGTCTGTGGGAATAGGTGTCAGCTTACACTTCTGTAACATATCGCGCCTGGCAACCTGTCACGATGGACTCATGAACATCCGCGCTTTTCAACCTCAGCCCAAGGCCACTTCCCTCTCCTCCAACTTTCACCGTCACGAGCCACCTGAGCCCGGTGAACCAGGGCGCTCGACGCCTTCGGATAGGTTGGATCCGCCTGTCAACCAAGACCGCTTGGTTCACGACTTCTTGGAATTGGTCACGATAGCGAGCCCGACGCGGGACGAACGACAGGTTGCAGAAAAGATCAAGTCTGAGCTTGCCGAGATGAATCTCGAAGCGGTTGAAGATGATGCTGGGTCTAAGATTCGCGGAAACACCGGAAACCTCTTGGTCAACATTCCAGGTAATGTTGAGGGCGCGCCTTCCCTTCTGTTCGCCGCCCACATGGATACCGTTCCTCTGGCTGTAGGGTCCAAACCTGTGATCGAAGACGGTTACATCAAGAGCGATGGCACAACAGCTCTCGGTGGAGACAATCGAGCCGGAGTTGCCGAGATTCTGGAAGCGGTGCGAGAGATCAAAGAGCACGATCTCCCTCACGGTGATCTCCAACTGCTCTTCACCGTAGCGGAAGAGGGTGGACTTTTGGGCGCTCGCGCACTCGACCCCAAGGTTCTGACTGCCGACTACGGATTCGCTGTCGATGTTTTTGAAGCCAACCAGCTTTACACGCAAGGGCGTCATCTCTTAGTTGACGGCCAGGAACCAATCGGGGAAGAACACTTCACCCCCGAGGGAGTGCAAGCTGCCAAAGACGCGGCTCGCCACGCTCCTGTCATTCCCCCTGAGCACCTTCGCTTGAGTGAAGGCGAGGAGAAAATCATGGGTCTCGCCGCCGACGCGATGCAAGACTTGGGCTTCGAACCAGAGTTCAAACGCATAGAGTGGGCTGGAACCGACGCCATCGCACTGCGAAATCACGGTATGAACGCCATCAGTCTCGGGGCCGGTGAGGACAACCCTCACACCACGAGCGAGCGCGTGGAGATCGCCGACCTAGTGCGCAGCACCCAGCTGATCCGCAGCATCATTTCCAACGCCGCCGAGGGAGCTCAACCCAAAGCCGACTAAGCCGTCTCGGTCTGAGGCCGAAGAGAAGCAAGAGAATTGGTAGCTGCCAAGGAAGAAAGCGACGTGTTTCGAGTTCTGATTGTAGTTTGTTTATCACTTCTGACGCTGTCCCCGGCCTGGGGGCAGCCTTCGGTCCCGGCCCAAGACCTGCTTCTTTTGGTCGCTGGTCCGTCGGGCGAGCGAATCGACCCCCACGAACAGGCCCTGTTGGGTTACCTCAATGGCTTGAGAGGTGAGTACAACCTCTACAATCTTCAGTTGGGCACGATGCACTTCGATCAGCCCAAAGAAGCACGGCTGCTTCGCGAGGGACTCGGCTTTCGCCCAGAATCCGGTGTCACCATAGGCTTGGTCCAGTTGTCCGACCAAGGGATCCCCGTTCGAACGCTCTATAAGCGTGAAGGCGTGACCTCCGACAGCGTGGAGGCAGACTACCGAGAGCTCTTGGGTCAATGGTCAACCGTCAGTGGTGAGTCCTTGCCTCAGGCCCTGCGGCCGACGAACGCCACCGAGCCCACGGTCACCAACGAGCCTACAGCCACCACCGAGCCTACGGTCGTCACCACGACCACTACCGAGTCTGGACACAGCCAAACCCCGTCCCACCTCTCAGCCCCCACGGCCAACGACTCTGTGGTCTACAGCTTTGAGGGTGTGAGGACAGTCGTGACCTCGTTTCAGGAGCAAACCGATGCCCTCTGGAGCGAGCTTCGCAATCGACCGTTGCGAGAAGACAGGCTCGATGTCCCCGTGAGAGAGTCAACGGCCCGCCTCGTCGATCTGGCAAAAAATCTCCGCCAAGCTCACGAGAATGGCGTGATCTACCCACTGGAACAGCTCGCCGCCGCACGGGCCGAGGGACGCCAGTGGAAGCATAGCGAGCCCCAGTTCTATCTTCCCGTGGACCTGCGAAAGAACGTCAAGCCGATTCTGCAACTTCTCGATCAGATGGAAGCGATCGAGTCTCAGGGACGGAAATAGCTTCTCCCCAACGGCTCAGCGGGACCTGACTTACAGTTCTCCCGTTCAGATATCTTCAATCAAACTCCGCTGTCTCTGTAGCCTCTTTTGAGCAATACTTGACCGAACGCTCAAAAACGGATACAAGTTATATGAGCGACTGCTCAAATACGAAAGCACGGAGAACACGCCATGACAGACTTTAGAATTTTTGACAGAGAGACCGCCCCTGAGAAAAGCCGAACATTCATCGAGAACTCCATCCAGGCCAACGGCATGCTACCCAATCTGCATGGCGTTATGGCCGGGGCTCCCGGGCTGTTGGAGGGGTACCAGAAGCTCCACCAATTGGCCACCGAGACCTCCTTCAGCAAAGAGGAGCTCACCGTCGTCTGGCAGACCTTCAACGTGGAGCACGAATGCCACTACTGCGTCCCAGCCCACACCGCCATCGCCAATCGCATGAAGGTCGATGCTGCTATCACCGAGGCCCTGCGAAACGAGACCCCTTTGCCCAATGACAAACTCGAGGCCCTACGCACCTTCAGCCTGAACATGGCGCGTTCGCGAGGTCGAGTCGATGAGCGAGCCGTTGCCGAATTCCTTGCCGCCGGATTCGATCAGCAGAATGTCCTTGAGATCATATTGGTGTTGGCCCAAAAGGTGATGAGCAACTACACAAATCACATCGCCGAGACCCCGCTCGACAAACCCTTTCAAAGCCTGGCTTGGCAGAAGAAGAGCCTCGCCACAACAGCCTGATCCCACCGCTGCCAACAACCTATTCTGAGAGAAACAATCCATGAACAGAACCAAGCTAATCACGTTTCTGAGCCTACTTTTAGCGCTTGGGCACAGCCCCGCCTACGCAGAGACGCCTCCCCATCAAACAAGGCCCAAACCCAAGGTCATCATATTCGACGTCAATGAGACTCTTTTGGATCTCGCACCGCTGAAACGCTCTGTGGGGGAGGCTCTCGGCGCCAGAGAGGATCTTCTACCACTCTGGTTTTCAACCATGCTGCACTACTCACTGGTTGAGACCTTGAGCGAAAACTATCACAGCTTCGGCGAGATCGGCACCGCCGCTTTGATGATGGTGGCCCAGACCCAAGGGATCGAGCTTGGATACGAAGAGGCCAAGTCAGCGATCGTAACCCCCCTTCGGTCCTTGCCCCCACACCCCGATGTTGTCTCCGCCCTGGGAGAGCTACAAAAACGGGGATACACGATTGTAAGCCTGACAAACTCCTCATCCGTGGGAGTTGAAACTCAATTCAAAAACGCTGGCCTAACGGATTTTTTCGAGAAGCGATACACCGTCGAAACCCTGCAGAAGTACAAACCGCACCCTGACACCTATCGTATGGTCCTCAAGGACTTAAAAGTCGAGCCGCAAGAGGTTCTGATGGTCGCCGCCCACGCTTGGGATCTCGCTGGAGCCAAGAACGTTGGTCTGCAGACCGCCTTCATAGCTCGCCCTGGAAAGACTCTGTATCCCAACACCCAGAGACCGGATCTCGTGGTCCACGACCTCGGCGAACTTCTCGACGCGCTGGCCAGATGAGCAAAACCCTCTGGCTCATCACACCACCCTAGAAGCCAAGGGTGAGAGCGGCGGGCTCCGAACGGAATAACCTGCGCTTGCGATCCCAGAGTTCTGCCGGTAGGTCGCCCTCGAATCATCCCGAAATAAAGGCCATGAGCGTCACAACGTTTCCCTGGCCCACGATTCTAGAATGGCTCAAACAGTGGTGGCCCGCGCTTGTCTGCGGGTGCCTCGTGTTTTACGCTTTGAGGTTTCTCATGCGGCCTCGAGGACTGCCCAAGCGAAGGCTAGACAGCATCGATCTGGCCCTCCACGAGATTCGAACCTCCCTCGGCTGTAGCGAACAACAGGCGCAACGACTGTTGACCATTTACAACGGCAATTCGAGCAAAGCGATCAATGAGATCAAGACAGGTCGAGCCGTCTTGCCCAGAGAGGAAGCCTCTGAATTCGCCATTTTCGGTGGTGAGTTCAAAACCTATAGCTGCGATGGCTTGGGGACCGTCGTAATCGCAACTCAGGACGGAGCTTTGGAATCCTTGAAGTCCGGGGTCGACGCCCTGCTGGTCATTGGCGTTCTCGACCCTGATCAGCGTCCTGATGCTCGAGGCAACGCGCGCGCTGATCGCGGCCAAACGTATGCTCAGCTCTTTTGGCGCCGAGAAGACCAGTGGGTGAGATTTCTCCTCAACTCGAGTCGGATGGATTACTCCCAGCTTCAGCAGCGGCGAGAGAATTCGGCCATCCGCAACTTCCGAATTCTGATAGGCGACCTCCTCAAGGAAGCGCCGGGTGTGGCCAGCGACGCTTCCCTGGAGAGTCTGAGAGCGGAATTGCGGGCACCACACTACCGATCACTGGCCGATTTTGAAGCCGCAGCCTCTCAGATTCTGAGGGACTGGAAGTTTTAGGTCCACGCCTGCCCGCTCGGTCGACCTGGTCCCACTCCTCAGCGAATTCCCCATCTCGCTGCGGCCAGCCACCTGGCCGCAGCCGCTTTCACGCCCGGTGTGGACTAAAAGCCTTCGAGCACGATCTTTCCGTGAGCTTTGCGGGCCTCCAACATCGCGTGGGCTTTGAGCAAATTCTCGGCCTTGATGGGCCCGAGCCGGTGAGCCACCGTTGACCGAACCGCTCCCTGGTCGATGAGCTTTGCCACAGCGTTGAGAAGTTTGTGCTGCTCGACCATATCGGGGGTGCCGAACATCGCACGAGTGAACATCATTTCCCAGTGGATAGAGACACACTTGGTCTTCAAGGGCATGACATCGAGTTGAGTTGGGTCATCAATGAGTCCGAATTTTCCCTGTGGTTTCAGACACTTGACGATCTCCGGGAAGTGGTCCTCGGTACTGTTGAGACTCACAACGTAGTCGACTTCGGGGATTCCGATGGCCTTGAGCCCTTCGGACAGAGGGTTACGGTGATCGATGACGTGATCGGCGCCGAGCTCTTTGAGCCAGGCCACACTTGACTCACGAGAAGCCGTTCCAACGATGCTGACCTCCGTGAGCTTCTTGAGCAGTTGCACCATGATTGACCCCACCCCACCTGCAGCGCCTATAATCAGGACCGTTCCAGGGTCGCTCGCCCCTTTGCGGGGTACCTGGAGTCGGTCGAAGAGCAACTCCCAGGCCGTGATCGTGGTCAGCGGCAAAGCGGCCGCCTCAGAGAAGGAGAGCGTCTCCGGCATATGACCGACGATTCGCTCATCGACCAGGTGATACTCCGAGTTGGTGCCCGGTCGGGTAATGTCTCCTGCGTACCAGACCTTGTCCCCTGGTTTGAAAAAGCTGACCTCCTCGCCAACGGATTTGACAACCCCGGCAGCGTCATAGCCTAAGACCTTGAAATCGCCGCCTTCGGGCGCTTGGAGTTGACGGACCTTGTAGTCCACCGGGTTGACCGATACAGCCTGCACCTCGACGAGCAGATCTCGACCCTTGGCTTCGGGGGTTTCCTGTTCAATATCTTGTAGAGCGTTGACGTCGGTGACAGGAAGACTTTCTTGATATCCTACGGCTTTCATTGGAACCTCACTAGAAGAGTATTCTGGACACGAGGCTCAACTCGTGCTTCCCAGTGGATGCCATCATAAGGCACCCTCTGAATTTGAAAAAGAGCGTTTCAAGAGAAGCACTTTCAAAAACTATTTGAAGATACTCAACAAAACCCGCACCTTGGCCACTTGAAATTCAGACCTTTTGGAGCCCTTCACCTGGTTTCAGTCTTCTTTCATGACTTGTGGTTACACTGAGTTCACTCACTATGCTCATACAAAATAAATTCAATTCTAGGGTCAATAGGCTCAGGTTGAGTTCACCGCCTTTACAGACTCAGGCTTGCTCCCCTGAGAGTAAAGACGTGTTCGAACCCAGTTCACTCTCCTCGGCTCAGGCAGAGGAGTTCAAGGTTTCCCCGAGCCGCAAGTTTGGTCGTGCGGTTCTGTTGGGTCTGTCTCTGATGGGCGGACTCCAAGGTGCAGCCACGGCTGGAATGCTCTCCCCTGCCACCTCCTCGGCCATGTTCGTGGCTCAACAAACGCCAGCCAAGCCGGGCGATCTGATCCATAAGACTGTCTCGGACCGAAACAAGAGGACCTTGACCAAACAACTTTCGGTCTTGCCACAGAATCTGGTCAAGCTGATGAGCGATTCTGAATTGACCATCAAAGTCGCTCAAGGGCAAAGCACGCTTGCAGAAATTGGCGCTATCAGCCCCTTCGAAGCCAAAGACCTCATGGCCAAGGCTCCCGAAGACCTCAAGATCCTGGACTCCTTACAGAAGGTCCCACACGGCACGCGCGAACTCGACGCCGAGATATCCCGCTCCACCGAGGGGCGTTGGCAACTGCGGCGCCCTTCCAGCAAACCCAAAGACTCCGAAATGAGTCTGCGCGAACTGGCCGAATCTCAAGGGCTCAAGTCTGAGAGCGACATTCGGTGGTACATCGACAACGTTTATGAGGCCAACTCCGAGAATATTGACGTCTTGCAGTTTTCCAGTATCGGCAAACTCACCAGGGAGACCCGAAAAGGTGGCCGCAAGGGACGAAAAGCACGGGAGAAACTCGTCGAGTACTCAACCCCAGATGGAACGGTCAAAGACGACGCCATCGGTAAGATCCCTTTCAGACTCCGAGGTGTGAGGCTGGCTGTTCCCAACTGGCATCGCGTGAAACTCGGCTCCGATCGGCTCGATCTGAGTTTGCACGATAAGCAGACCGTAGAACGTTGGACCCAGGGCTTCAACTCCATAGAACCGCAAGAGAACTTTCTCGGCCAATACTTCGGTCAGGGAGAGACCAACATGATCCTGCTGGCTCCCAAGGGATTACAGCGTGCCTCCACCGTGATCCATGAAGTGGGACACGCCGTTGAACGCTTGGCCCAGAAGAATTCACCCGAACAGTATTATGAGTTCTTCTCCCGTTTGGAGCAGGCTCACGACGGTATCAAACCCAGTGGGGCAGGCAGGGCTGTGGACCCTGACCGAGGCTCTCATCACGATGGACTGGGTCGAAAGCAGATCTCGGCCTATTCTCGAACCAATGCCAAGGAGTATTTCGCCGAGGGCTTTGCCCACTATATTCAGGATGGAGAATCCCTGAAGAAAGACGATCCCTTGCTGTACAAGCTTGTAGAAGAAGGTATCCGTTTAGCCCAAAACGGGAGTGACGTGGATCTCAAGCTCTCCCAATAGCATCGCCCTGGGGCCGAGCCCCCCGCTCACAGAGCCTGGGGAGCTTTCTGATCTCGGGAGTAGCCAAGACGCGAATTCGGATCAGCCTCCGACACCGCTATTAGCCAGCGTCGAAGGCCGATCCGATGAGAGTGTCCTCGATTCATGGTTTGGCTTTGTGGTCTATTTGGGACCGCTCACGGCGATCGAGAAACCCATAGCCGCCCCGAGGAGGGCGGCAATCCATGGGTCACACATCAGTGCTCAGGTGTTGCCAAAGCGTCGAGAGAACCAACTGACAGCCAATCCGGCCAGAGCTCCCAAAACCAGTGGGCCTCCGTTTATGAGTAGCGTTTTCAAAGTGACTCTGTCCCTTCTCTCGTTGAGTTACATTTCACAGCAAGTTTGGTTGCGTCGGGAGTTGTAGGGAAGCTTCGCCAGAATCATCGCCATAGCACAGGTGTCGGTGACTCCAGCAAAGGCGAGACCGAGGCCCACGGCCGTAGGGATGACGGCAAACCAGGGGTTTACGAACATGGCCAGCACACCCCCCACCGCTGACATCGTTCCAGCGATGATGCGAACTTGCCGCTCCATGGAGAGTCCCTGCATAGCGGTTCTCTCGACCGGGAGTCCAGAACGCTCCCACTCTTTGATGCCGCCCTCCAAAACACAGGCCTTGATGCCTTTAGCTTCCAGGATTTCCCGAGCCTTGCGCGCCCTCATACCGGTGGCACAAAGCAGAACCAAATTCTCCACCCCAGTGAGATCTCCGCATTGGGCTTCGAGATCACCAAGGGGGATGTTCCTTGCTCCAGGAACCCTCTCGGCGTCATATTCGCGGGGACTGCGAACATCCACCAGTGTATGGTCCGACTGAATCTCTGAGGCGTTCAGTTGTTTGCTCATTGGAAAACTCCTAATATATATCTATAAAA
>CAZVVF010000072.1:0-10404 GCA_964630575.1 uncultured Burkholderiales bacterium
TCCAGAACATCGAGGACATCGCTAGCAACTATCAGTTGCCCAGCGACCCGAGCTTCTACCTGGAAAACCCCTGCGTCACCGACCCGACCATGGCACCCGAAGGAATGAGTAGCCTGTACCTCCTCATTCCGGTTTCTCACATGCATGAACGGATCAGTTGGCCTCAGGAAACCATGCACTTTCGAGAATTGGCCTATGAGCAACTCGGTCGGATCGGCCTCTCGGACATCAAAGATCGAGTCGTCTTCGAAAAGATCTTCACACCCGCCGATTGGCAAGACCAAATGGAGGTCTATCGAGGTGCGACCTTCAGCCTGGCCCATAATCTCATGCAGATGCTTCACTTGCGCCCCAACAACCGCTTTAAGGATCTAGAGGGAGTCTATCTCGTCGGAGGTGGGACTCATCCCGGCAGCGGGCTCCCTGTGATCTACTCCTCGGCGCGCATATCCAGTGGACTTTTGTGTGACGATTTTGACGTCAAGATTGATCAAACCCCGGCCTTTAGCAACGGCTGATCGCTTCAAAATGTTGAATTCCACGCCTGAATCTGGAAGACATCTGCAACCCGCAGAGCGAGCTTGGGCTGCTGAATCGGTCCAGAATAGACTCCGGCTGTTGCGGAGATTTCGACATCGGCTCACGACCGAGCGAGATGGCATCTTGCTTCTTCTCCACGAGCTGAGGCCTCGGTCCTCACGGGGCGAACTCCTTTCCTCAGAACTCGTCCCGCTCCTCGATGCCTGCCGCTTCCTGGAGCAGCAGGCTAGCAAAATTCTAGCCCCAACGAAACTCACGAAATCTGGGCAACCCGCTTGGCTGTGGGGTGTAGAGAGCATCATCTATCGAGAGGCGATAGGCCGGATCTTGATTCTTGCCCCCAGCAACTACCCACTCTTTCTACCCCTGGTGCAGGCCCTTCAGGCCTGGGCTGCCGGCAACAGCGTGTGGTTAAAATCGGCACCGGGTAGCTACCCTTTGCACGAGAGACTCCAAGAACTCTTTGAGTCTGTGGGTGGGTCCAAGGAACTTTTTCATCTGCTGGGAGAGGACAACACTCGCTACCAGAGCAGTCTCTCTCAAGTGCACAAGGTGGTTCTGGTCGGCTCGGCCGACACCGGACGAACAGTTTTGGCTCAGGCCGGAGCCGCACTTGTGCCTAGCATCGCCGAGCTCTCTGGCTGGGATTCGGTCTTTATCCATCCCCAAGCCAACATGAAAAGAGCCGCCCGAGCCGTTGCCTTTGGGATCAGTCTCAACAACGGCCAAACCTGCGTGGCGCCCCGTAGGATCTTTATTCGAGGCCACCTCGATTCGTTTGAAGCCCATTTTCAGCAAGCCATCGAGCAACGTCCCAGCGCCCCGCTGGACCCGGACCAGGCCCGAATTGTCGATTCTCTAGAAGCGCTAGGGGCCAGCGTGATCGCCGCCCGCAAAGGACACGGACCGGCCTTGATCAGCCGGGTCCCAGCCGACTGCAAGCTCCTCACCGAGGAAGCCTTTGGCCCACTCTGTGTTCTACACCAGGTCGAATCCGATGAAGAAGCCCTGGCACTAGCAGAAAAATGCCCCTACGCCCTGGGAACCTCCCTGTTTGGACCTCACCAATGGAGCCTGCGCATGGCCCATCTGATACCAGCACAGATGGTTAGCATCGGCGACGTCATCGTCCCCTCGGCCGACCCCCGAGTACCGTTCGGAGGCTCAGGAAGAAGTGGCTACGGCCGCATGCGAGGGGCCGATGGACTCTTGCAAATGAGCCAAACGAGAACCGTGAGTCTCCGAAAGGGTGGCAGCATGGACCACCTTTCGGCACCCGGGCCACTCGATGATCTGATCCTGGAGAAATTTCTCCTCATGACCCACTCAGAGAGGCTCTCTAGCAAAGTGAAAGCCTTCGGGGCCATGATCGGGGCCATCGCCCGTGAGCGGATCAGAAAGCGTCGATCGAGAGAGGGTCTCTAGAGGATCCCGGTTCCCCTGGAGGGCTTCCTATCCATCCGCTCACCTAGATAGATAAGCCTCTCTACGATGCGCTCGAGTTGCACTCCATCGTCGTACTGCAACTCGATCTTGCCCTTCTTTTTCTTGTTCTGGCGGATATTCACCGTCACACCCCACTGGCGAGTGAGGTGGTCCTGAATTTCCAGCCAATCCGGTGAGAGCTGATCGCGAACCTGCTTGGACTTCTTTCCACCTTCACGGATGTTGCGAACCAGGGTCTCGGTCTGCCGCACGGAGAGGTCATCTCTCTTGACACGATTCCAGACTTCGAACTGATCACGCTCCTTGTCGAGCGACAGGATGGCTCGGGCGTGGCCAGCCGAGACCTCTCCCTCTTGCACGCTGCGGCGGATAGGCGAAGGCAAGGCTAGCAGCCTCAAAGAGTTGGTGATAGCCGGACGACTCTTGCCCACCTTCTGAGCCAGTTCTTCCTGCGTGAGTTGGTGCTCCCGGAGCAGATGGCTGTAGGCCAATGCGGTTTCTATGGGGTCTAAGTCTTCCCGCTGGATGTTCTCGATCAGAGCGACTTGAAGAAGGCGGGACTCCGTCATCTCTTCGAGTATGACCGGGATTCGGGTGAGTCCAGCTAAGCGACTGGCACGACAGCGTCGCTCTCCTACCACCAGGTGATAGCTGTCACCGTCTTTGGTGCAGATGACGGGCTGAATGATGCCGTGCTCGGCAATAGATTTTGCCAGTTCATCGAGTGCTTTCTGTTGAAAGATCTTTCTAGGTTGGAACGGGTTGAACTTAATCTTGTCCAACTCAATCATCTGAATTGAACGCATCTGCCCTACGTTTTGACTCACCCTAGCCTCCAATATTCGCTTCTTGAATTCTATATACGAATTTTATTCAATTTTTCCTGGAATTGGAGAGAGGTTTTTTCTGAGGGACTCCGTCGCGGCGTGGATAGCGTTGTGGAGTCGGCGCTGTCTTAACAATTTGGCACAGCATAAAGTGCTTCTCTCCGATGCTGTAGCCACTGCAACGGCGTACCTCAGCACTCAGTTCGGTGAGAGCGAATCGAGCCTCTTCAATCTCCTGTGGCAAGGCCGGGCCCTTGTAAGCCAACAGAGTTCCCCCTACTTTAAGAAGTGGCAAGGCGAATTCTGACAGGACGTTGAGCGCCGCTAAGGCTTTGGCCGTGACGCAATCGAAGGTTTCGCGAAATTCGGGGTCCTGACCCAAAAGCTCTAGCCTCCGCGTCACAACCTCCACGTTCTTGAGCCCGAGCAGTCCGACCGTTTCTATCACCCACTGAGTCTTCTTCGAGGAACTGTCGGTCAGCACAAACTCCAGATCGGGTCTTGCCATAGCCAGAACGAGACCGGGAACCCCACCGCCGGTACCGATATCGATAACCCGGCCGGTCTTGGGCAAGGAGGAGACGCCCCCCAGAGAATCGAGAATAAACTCCTGAGAGATCTGAGCAAAATCCTTGAGCGCCGTCACCCCGCGTTTGGAGCCCTCATCCACGAAATGCTGCGTCAGCACGTGCAGAGCCTGGGCCAGCTCTCGGTTCTCTGAACGGGGACCAAACAAGCGGTTTAGAACATCCAAGAAAACCATAAGGGGCCGCTAGTGAACCGACTCTACTTCGCCCGACCGCTTCAAGTAAATGATGAGCGAGGAAAGGTCTGATGGCGTCACGCCGGCGATCCTGGAAGCTAGACCCACCGTCTTGGGTTGATGGAAAGCCAGCTTTTCCCGACCTTCCGATGAGATCGAGCGGATCGACTGGTAGTCGATCCCTTCTGGAATTTTTTTGCGCTCGTCTTTGCGGAAGCGCTCCACATCCTGGCGCTGACGCTCCATGTAGCCTTCGTATTTCACAGCTATCTCAACCTGGCGAGCAACCCGTGGCGGCAACGGCGGGAGATTGTCCACCGCCCGGAGGTCGGCCAAGTCGATCTCCGGTCGACGCAGCAGCTCGCGGAACGTTGTACCCGCCTTGATGGGGGTCTTTAGGAGGTTCGAGAGATCCTCAGACTGAAATCCTTTGACTCGAATCGCCTGCAAACGTTGGTCCTCAGCTTCAATCAGCTCCATCTTCTCTCGGAACACAGACCAGCGTTTGTCACTGATGAGGCCAACCTCACGAGCCAGAGGAGTCAAGCGCTGGTCAGCGTTGTCTTGCCTGAGCAGCAGCCGATACTCGGCCCGAGAGGTGTGCATGCGGTAGGGCTCTTTGGTACCCTTGGTGATGAGATCATCGATCAGAACGCCGAGATAGGCTTGGTCGCGCCCCAAGACCAACGGTTCCGAACCGCCAGCGCTCAGAGCCGCATTGGCTCCGGCCAACAGACCTTGGGCGGCCGCTTCCTCATAACCGGAAGTCCCGTTGATCTGCCCAGCCAGGTACAATCCAGGAAGAGCCCGGACCTCCAAGGTGGGATCGAGCTGAGTGGGATCGACGTAGTCGTACTCCACCGCATAGCCCGGTTTGATAATTTTGGCTCGCTCTAGCCCTGGAATCGATTGAACAACCGCGAACTGAACATCCAAGGGTAGCGATGTGGAAACGCCCTGAAGATAGACATCGGGAACATCGAAACCCTCAGGTTCCACAAAGATCTGATGGGTCTCCTTGTCGCCGAAACGCACCATCTTGTCCTCGATGGAGGGGCAGTATCTCGGACCTGTGCCCTCAATGATCCCACCGAACATGGGTGCGCGATGAAGGTTCTCAAGAATAATGCTCTTGGTTCTTAGGGTCGTGGAGGTCAGATAGCAAGACAGTTGCTCCTCGGGAAGCTTCAGCTCCGACATCTCCGAGAAAACCAACGGCTCGTCACTGGGCTTTTGCTCCTCCATGACGTCCCAATCGATGGTGTCACGATCCAAACGAGGCGTTGTCCCTGTTTTCAAACGACCCATCTTGAGTCCCAGTCGGGTCAGAGTCTGAGACAAGCCCAAAGCAGCAGGCTCGCCGGCTCGACCGCCCGCTAAGCTCATTTCGCCCATAAAGAGCTTTCCACCGAGAAAGGTTCCCGTAGTGAGAATAACGGCAGCGCCACGATACTCTTGGCCACTCTCGGCTCTCAAGCCCACCACTCGACCACCTTCAACCAACAGATCCACAACCAGATCCTGGTGGATCACGATGTTCTCGTCGGCTTCGATCTCTTCTCTCATTCGCTGAGAATAGACCGGTCTATCAGCCTGGGCCCGGAGGGCCTGCACAGCGGGACCCTTACGAGTGTTGAGCATGCGAATATGGATGTGAGTCTCATCGATGACGCGCCCCATGGCCCCGCCCAGGGCGTCGACTTCGGTGGCCAATTGGGCTTTCGCTGGGCCACCGATCGAGGGATTGCACGGCATTCTCGCGATATGGGTGAGACTGGCCGTCAAAAGGGCCACGCGGCTTCCAATGCGACTAGCGGCCAACGCCGCCTCACAGCCAGCATGCCCGGCGCCAACAACGATAATATCTGTGTTCACAACCATCAGGGCATCACTAAACCACTCCGCGAGGCTTGCCGTCAAGGATCAAGGTCTACTTGCCCAAGCAAAACTGGCTAAAGATGCGGTCTAGAACTTCTTCTGTGATATCGAGGCCCAGTATCTGACCGAGATATTCCGATGCCCGTCGAATGTCTAGAGCCAAAAACTCCACACTCAAATCCTGATCCAGAGTCTCTGAAACCGTCAGCAAGCATTCCTTGCATCGCACCAGGCTCTCGCGGTGACGCTGATTGAGACTGAAGCACTCACCCGAGAGCGACGTCAATCGCTTCTTGCCCGCAGCGACCAATTCATGGACCACGCTCTCACGCCCCGCCTCGGTCATCAACTCACCCCGACAGAACTCCGCCTCAGGGAAGAGTTGGGTCAAGGACTCAACCTCCACAGAGCAATCCAGATCGCTTTTGTTGAGGAGCACAAAGTGAGGACTCACACTCATGTCCGGTATGATCGGTTGGTGAGAATCCACAACCAAGACCACAAAATCCGCGTTGGCGACAGCCTCCACGGTCTTCTTCATTCCGAGCCGTTCGACTTCGTCGTCGGTCTCGAGCCGCAGACCAGCCGTGTCCGTGAGGTTGAACAGCAGACCTTGCAGTTGGCAATCCACATCGATTCGATCGCGAGTTGTTCCAGCGATAGAGGTGACCAAGGCCCGATCTTCTTGCAAGCAGGCGTTCAGCAGCGAAGATTTCCCGGCGTTCGGCGCCCCCACCAAAACGGTGGTCAATCCCTGCACGGCAACGCGCCCTTGATGAGCGTCGAGTAGGAGCGCGTCCACTTGATCCAGGATAGCTTGAAGTCTGCGTTTGTGTTCGGTATCTGGAAGGTTGTCGATATCGTCGCCAAAATCGATCTCCGCCTCCATCAAACTCAACCAGCCGAGAAGGTCGCCACGAACATCGGCGATCCTCTGAGAGAATCGGCCCTCTAGGTGTTGAGCAGCGAGCCGAGCTTGGGCCTTGGTTCTGCTCTCGATCAGATCGAGCACAGATTCGGCTTGAGCGAGATCGAGCTTGCCATTGAGAAAGGCCCGCTGAGTGAACTCGCCCGGTTCGGCCAGCCGGGCGCCCTGCTCAGTCGCCAAACGAACGGCAAGGTCGCAGACAACGGGACTCCCGTGAAGATGAAACTCGACAATGTCCTCACCTGTGTAAGTTCGAGGACAGGCCATATAGACGACCATACCCTTGTCCAGCGTTTCTCCACTGCTAGGGTCGGTGAGCCGACCATATCGCAAGAGGTGACTCGGCCAGGTCTCAAAAGCTTGACCGCCAGGCGTGCGAAAGACGGCCTCAGCAATAGCGACGGAATCTTGACCTGATAAACGCACAATCGCGACGCCCCCGTTCCCCGGGGGCGTCGCGATGGCTACGATCGTATCGTCAGTTCTATTCGTCTTCGTCAACATCGGCTGGGGCAATCACCACGCAGCGGTCGGGATCTTTACCCTCGGAATAGGTCACCACATCGTCCCTATCCGCGAGAGCCAAGTGGATGACTCGACGCTCGGCAGCTGGCATGGAGGCGAGAACCTTCTCGCGCCCCTCACGAGCGACCACGGCAGCATCCCTCTTGGCTTGATCGATAAGCTGTTTCTCACGCCGATCCCGATAACTCTCTACGTCCACAACGACACGGTAGTCCACGAGCTTCTTGCGAGCATTGATGACGCCGATCAGGAACTGTAGGGCATTGAGTGTACTTCCGCGCCGTCCGATAAGAACGCCCATATCTGGACCTTCGATATGGTAACGCACATGATCTTTTCTCTCCTCGTATTCGATATCAGCTTCCAAACCAAAGTGCTCGGTGATATCAAAAAGAAGTTCTGCTATCGGATCCCAATCTTCTGCTTCTTCATCATTTTCGGTTTTTACGTTGTTTTCACTCATTTGAGAGTTTCGTTCCTTTCGGCGGTTTCAAAGTTTAGCTAGGTGCTGGAGTGACGGGGGCTACAGGAGTAGCTGGGTTGGATGCCGTGCCGTGGATCAATCCCTGTTGGATAATGTTGAGGAAGTTGAACACAACCCAGTAGATGATGAGGGCGCAAGGCCAAGAGTACCACCACATAAGTCCGGTAAAGAATATGCTCATGACGAGTCCGATGTGCTTTTGATTCCCCTGACCTCCGCTAGGTGTCAGCTGCTGTTGAATGACCATGGTCACCCCGTAGAGCAGAATCAGAAGGGCATCGCGATCGGCCAGGCTCGAAGCGAAATACTGGGGATAAGAAAGCTGAATGGGTCCCGGTCTGACCCACAGGAAATAAGCGTTCGAAAAAAGCTCGGGTGAGCCGATGATAGCTCGCCAGATGGAAAACAGGATCGGCATCTGCACGATGATCGGCAAACAGCCGCTCAGCGGGTTGATCTTGCGCTCCATATAAAAATCAGCCATGGCTTTGTTCATGGCTTGAGTGTCGCCCTTGTGCTTAGCTTGGATCTTATCGATCTCCGGCTTCGCGTCTTGCATCGCCTTCATCGACTTGTACTGCATGTTGGTGAGCGGCCAGAGCGCAATCTTGATCAAAGCCGCAAAGAAAACGAGCGAAAGCCCAAAGCTACCCGTAAGAGAGTTGAGACTCTCCAGGACGTGGATGAATATATTAGCAATCCATTGCATTCGATATCCTAAACTCTACGGGACCGGATCGGAGCCACCCTCCGAGAAGGGGTTACAGCGACAAATTCTCCAGGCACCCATAGCGCTACCTTTCACGAAGCCGTATTTCACGATAGCTTGCCTAGCATACTCAGAACAGGTGGGCTGAAACCGGCACATCGGTGGCGTGTGCTGGCTCACTCTCTGGTATCCACGGATCATTTTGCAGGCAAGTCTGCCTGCGAAACTCTCACCCCCAGGCGATCGAGAAGCTTCAAGGTCAACCTCTTCAGAGCCTGATAACTCAGGTTCCGCGTCGACTCCTTTGCTACAACCACAATCTCCCATCGGGGTTTCAAATCACCTTCTGCTTCCCGAAAGATCTCCTTGAGACGGCGGCGCAACTTGTTGCGTACCACCGCATTTCCGGTTTTTCGGGAAATACAAAAACCGACTCGGATTTTCCTGGAACGGCCTTTCCGTCCCAAAATAACCAAGTCGCGATGCCCGGCCGACTTACCCTTGCGGAACACTCTCTCAAAATCACGATTCGTTTTGAGAGTTTCCATCGGTCTCGCTAAAAGAACAGGAAGTCGGCGAACAAAGGTCGCTGAACTCCCTGCCTCTCACTCTAGTGAGTCAGTCGGGTTCTTTTCTTTTTTCTTCGTCGAGCAAGCACATTGCGCCCGCCCGGTGAACTCATCCGTTTGCGAAAGCCATGCTCTTTTTTGCGATGACTCTTCTTCGGTTGATATGTCCTCTTCACTGGTTTCCTCCGCTTAGAAAGCTGAGGACGAATATAGAAATCATGGCTCCATATGTCAAGCGGTTTATAGTTATTCTAGATATGCACAAAGTTATCCACAGGGTTAAATCCCCTTAACCACGCCGTTAGAGCCGAAAAATATTAAAAAAACTCATTTTTTGGAAAACATCTCAATCACTTCAAAATCGCTAGCCCCTGGTATCAAAGCGCTTTTTCAAAGTTATCCACAATTTTGTGGATAAAGTGGATATTCTTTCGGTCTCTGTTCGGTAGGATTCGATGCGAACACAGCCAACGGCAATTCTCAGGGCCCCCCGATACCAAGGATATTTGAGAGGGGTCGATAGAGAGCGGATAGGATCGATGACGAGTAAGACTCATCGTGTCTGTCGAAACAGCTTCTGCATGGTTGCCCTAATAGCAGTTGTTCTGAGAGACTCGATGAGAATTTCTTATGTCATCATTGGTGCTAATCCGGTCCGGATAAAAGAGGACTCTAAATAATTATGAATACTAGCCAAGATGTGATCCCCGTTGTGGGACACAGCTGGGAGTACTGTCTAGACGCGCTCAAAAACCGTCTCGAACCTCCCATACGTTCTGCTATGGACGACTCCGTTCCGATCATCACGGACGGACCAAGACTCGTGATCGGTGTGCACGGAAAATTCTCTCGAGATTTTCTAAACCGACCTAAATGTCGCAGAGAGATCGCCCAAAAGCTGCCTTCCTTCGAAGAGCAGGACGTCGAGCTCCAATTGGAATTTGTGGCCCTTGACGAACCCCAGTCACTGGCCAAAATCGAAAAAAGTAAGGCCGCATCATCAGTGAAAGATAGACCAAGCCGGAGCAGAGCTTCCTCCTCCCCTCTCAACCCCAGGTATACCTTCAAGACCTTCGTTCGAGGAGCCAGCAACAACCTTGCTTCAGCCGCCGCTATAGCTGTGGCTGAACAACCCGCAAAGGCCTATAATCCGCTCTTCATCTACGGTGGCGTCGGACTCGGAAAAACCCATCTGATGCACGCCATTGGGAACACCATTCTAGACAAAAATCCCGATGCCAAGATCGCCTATATGAGCGCTGAGCGGTTTACCAACGAGATGATCGACTCCATCTCCGATGCCAAGATGAATCGATTTCGACGAAGCTACCGCACCGTGGACGTTCTTCTCGTTGACGACATCCAATTTCTAGCCAACAAAGAGCGAACCCAAGAAGAGTTCTTCCACACCTTCAATGAACTGCACGGGGCCAACAAGCAGATCGTCATCTCCAGCGACCGCACTCCACGTCAGATCCCCACTCTCGAGGATCGACTGCGATCGCGCTTTGAATGGGGTATGATCGCTGATATTCAGTCTCCTGATTTTGAGACGCGTGTAGCCATTCTTCGCAAGAAAGCCGAACAGTGCCAATGCAAGCTCCCCAATGACGTTTCCCACCTCTTGGCCGAACGCGTCCCCTCCAACATCAGAGAACTCGAAGGGGCCCTCACCCGATTAATGGCCTTCGCCTCGCTCCAGCAACAACCCATCACCTCAGAGCTCGCTACCGAA
>CAZVVF010000073.1:0-10363 GCA_964630575.1 uncultured Burkholderiales bacterium
GAGCGAGAGATGTTGAACACCGAGATGGAGGTCGAGGACGCTGTGGGGGAGTTCGCCCTATGGTAAGAAGGGATCGTTCCCCCGAGGATGACTAGTAGCTATCGTGGATTTTCTTAAACTCCCCCAAAGGTTGCGTTCTCACCTGACTGCGGTATCCATCCTCGATGGCCAGAGCCTGTTGGTCTATTCCGAGGGGGGACACACAATTCTGGAGGGACCTATCTATCCCGCTCTCGCCGAGCACCTAGGGGCAGGCTGCAGCACGCCGGACCTAGCCCGCAAGCTCGCTTCGAGCTTCACCTACCCAGAGGTCATTCAAGCCCTTTTGCAGCTTCAGGCAAGGGGACTTCTCACCCATCGGCCGGTCGACGATGATGCGCAAGACAACTTTTGGGAAGGTCGCGGGGTCTCGACGCCGAGGGGGGGGCGTGTTTCTCTGCTGGAGTTGGGTGGCGATTCTGGGCCGGTGGCCCTGGCTCTGGAGTCCACAGGCGTTGAGATCGCCGAGGATGAGGATGACGTCTGCCTAACGCTGGTGGTGACGAACGATTACCTGAGCCCTGAGGTGGTGCAATGGGCCCAGCAGCACACAGGTCCTTGGCTTCCCCTGAAGCCGGTTGGCTATGAGGCTTGGATCGGACCTGTCTTCGGAGTGGAAGGACGCCCCTGTTTTCACTGTCTTGTCCATCGGCTCAAGCTGAGAAATCCTTACCTTTCCCTCCAGTTGCCCGAGCCTGTGGTGAAAAAGAAGCCAGCCTCCTTACCGGCCGGAGTTTTGGCAGCCTCAGCCTTGGCGGCGACGATCGCTAGTCGCTGGACCACAGAACAAGAGCGCGAGAGTCTCGGTCTGGACTTGTTGGAGATGGAGTTTCCGAGTTTCACAACCAAGCGCCACACAGTGGTGAAACGACCCCAGTGTCCGGCTTGTGGTGAGCCCTCGACCAGCCAGGAACCTCCCGTGCTCGCTGACCGTCCCTTTTTTGGTGCTCGAAGCTCGACTCCCGAGAGTTTCTTGCAGAGATTCTCTCACCACGTGAGCCCTATCACAGGAGTTGTTAGCGACCTCCGCTCTCTGGCCGAGACACCGGTTCATCTCTACAGCGCGCCGTACCGTGGCGGATGGCCACCCACGAAGGTCGAGTCCCTTTCGCTCCACTCGCTCCAACAAGCCGGTGGCAAAGGCACCACCGACCTCCAGGCCCGAGCGAGCGCACTGGGCGAGGCCCTAGAGCGCTACTGCTCGAGTTGGTCGGGGCAGCCAGCCGACCTCGTTGGAAGCCTCGAAGAGTTGGGGGACCGGTGCCTTCACCCTAACGAAGTGATGCTGTTTAGCGAGCAACAATATAAGGAGCGGACGCTAGAATCTCGACCGCACAAGCAGTTCGTACCCGAGATCTTTGACCCGGAATGTCGCTTGGAGTGGAAACGCCTTTGGTCCCTCACCCACGAGCGGTGGCGTTTTTTGCCCCAGAGTTCCTTTTACTACGACTACTTCCAGGAACCACGGATGTCGGTGGGGTCGAGCAACGGTGTGGCGGCGGGAGCGAGCCTCGAAGATGCCATCCTGCACGGCTTCCTTGAACTCATCGAGCGCGATAGCGTAGCGATCTGGTGGTACAATAAGCTGCGCTGTCCCAGATTCGACTTGGAGGGGCTTGATTCACGCTATATCGCCTCCCTGCGTCATCACTACGAGGACTTGGAGAGAGAGTTCTGGGTGTTAGACGTGACCACCGATCTTAAGATTCCATCCTTTGTCGCAGTTAGTGTCGACAAAGACCCGCCGCACCGCTTCCCTGTCTTTGGGTTTGGTTCGCACTTGGATCCTCGCAAGGCAGCACTCAGGGCCCTCACCGAGATGAACCAACTGCAGCCGGGCTTTCTTCAGCAGGCGCAGCGGAGCGACCGTCAGTTGCCCAAGCAGCAGGAGCGCCAGAACGCGCTCTGGTGGGATGCCGATTCCCTCGACTATATCCTGCCATGTCGCGAGCTTCCCGCCACCACGCAACAGGATTATCCGCTGCCGTCTTGCCGGAGCTCAGTGCAGGTCATCGAGCATTGCAGAGAAGTCGTCGAGTCACGCGGATACGAGATGTTGGTGGCGGATATGACGCAACCGGATATCGGTATGCCGGTCGCCAAGGTTGTGGTTCCTGGGCTGCGACATTTTTGGAGGAGGTTCGCTCCTGGGCGCCTCTATACAGTTCCCGTGACCCAGGGGCGACTGAGCCAGCCACGGAAGGAGTCTGAACTCAACTCCGTGGAGCTGAACAACTAGGAGGAGGCAGCGGTTTCTCCCCGTTTTTTTTAGAGGAGGGTTGGGGTCTTTCCGGAATCTTCGAGCTAGAACTTTTCAAGGAGCTTTACTTTATGTCCCGTATGCCGGCGCGCCACAAAGATGTTGAGATCACCGAGTTAGAGAACGAATTGGTTTGCTACAAACCGGATACCTCGGAGGGATACTTTCTCAATCCCACGGCTGCACTGGTGTTGAAGAACTGTGACCCAGCCATCGAAAAAGCGCATGTTGTTGAGCTTCTTGGGGGAGAAGAGTCGGCCCAAGACCTTCTTGAACTGACCCTCACGGAGTTGCGCGATGAGGGGCTTTTGGTGGTGGACGAGGCCCTTGGCTCGACTCTCACTCGGGCAGACTTTCTACGCAAATGGACGGTGGCGGCAGCGCTCCCGGTGGTCGCTGCAATCATGATGCCGACCCCCGCTGAAGCATCATCGGCTTGCTCCTGCTCTTGCTCCTGCACCACGGTCACACCACCTTGCACCGCGGTCACAGCACCTTGCACCACACTGGCCTGCGCCACTTCTCCCTGCTGATTCAAAGCAGAGGGTCGACCCAGCTCGAGCAAATTTTTTAGGCCGTGATCTGTCACAGAAACAGAGCCATTTTTTTTCATATTCCACGGACCGGTGGAACTTCGATGGACCACTTTTTACTGGGCTTCTTGCCCGACCATCAGATCTCCAATCGGGATTGCTTTTATGGATACGACCCGGAGTTTGGTGTCTATCTTCAGCACGTCTGTTGCCGATGGCTTTCCCAGCAGGTGTGTTCGCAAGCCCTCTGGCGCCAGTACTTCAAATTCACCGTGGTGCGGAATCCCTACACTCGGCTACTGTCGGTCTACGTCTACTGTAAGCGCTGGTTGAATTGTCAGGAGAGCTTCTCGAGCTTCGTGCTCTCCTTGCCTACGAGAGTGAAGGACCCGAGATCGGAAATCGGGAGCTTTTTTACTCCGCAGGTCGAGTTCAGTCACATCGACGGTGAATGCGTGGTCGATTATGTCGGGCGCTTTGAATCTCTCAGCGAGACCGTGGAGACGGTCCGCAACAAACTGGGAATCGAAAGAGAGTTCCCCCATCTCAACGCTGGACTGCCCTCGCAAAAAGAAAAGCCGATTCAAACGTTCTACACTCAGGACATGATCGAGGTCGTCAATCAGGTTTATGCGAGAGACTTTGAAGCCTTCGACTACTCCATGCTTTAGGCGTTCTGGGTCGGCTCACCGGTGACCACGAAGCGGTCGAACTGAAAGCCATCCTTGAAGACATCTCCATCGGTTTTGAGACGGAAGCGCAGTTGCACGTCGTCTTTACCGGCGTATTGAGTGAGATCGATCGACTCGGTGTGCCAGCCGTCGAGTAGATTGAAGTTTTTGAGTTCGTCCCACTCGTTGTCTTGACCGCCTGTTCGGGCCTCCAGAAAGATCTTGTCAAAGTTGATCTCAAGGTCGTGACGACAGTCGAACTGGAGTTGGGCGCTCTCAAAGTCTTTGAGACTGAAGCTCTTGGAGGTCAGACTCGCCATCTGATCGCGTCGGTAGAAGCCACCGGGACTGTCGCTCCAAACTTCGCCGCGACCCTCGACCACTTCTCGGCCCCAATCTCCCTGGGCGCTCCAGTTTTCAGGTGCATCTTCAAAGGCGACGTGGGCGGCTGGGACTGTGACCTGGAGGGTGCTGATCGGTGAGCGATTTCCAACATTGTCCACCGAACGAACAGCCACGAAGAGGTCGCGCTCTGCGGCTGAGGGGGTCAGATCAAAGCTGGCACTCTCTTGGGACCCAGGAGCCTTTGGTGCTCGGGTGTAGACCTGGGGCTTGGATTTGAACTCCTCGGCGGTGAAGGGTTCGTTGGAGTAGGCAATCTCGTAGGCTGCGGCTTGGCCCAGCCCTCCATCGTCGCCGGAGGCCTTCCACTGAATCTCCACCGAACGAGCGTCTGCTTTGCTGGATTTGAGATCGGAGACCGCACCCGGCAGGACTCGGTCATTTTCCAGAGCGCGAGCGAGGTTGAGCCGTCCACCGGAGGCCACTTTGTCCTCCAGGTGATCGAGTCGGTCGGTGCTGAACATCAGCCGGTCTTTGAGCTGCTCGTTGGTGAGGTCCGGGAATTTTGTGAGGACGAGACTTGCCGCACCGGAAACGTGGGGCGTGGCCATAGAAGTTCCGCTCTTGAAACCATACTCTCCGCCGGGTACCGTGGAGTAGGTTTTGACTCCGGGGGCTGCCAGGTCCACCGAGGCTTTTCCGAAGTTGCTAAACTCGGCCATCTGATCGTTGTGGTCGGTGGCCGCGACCGCAAGAATGTTGTCCAGAGGATAGGCTGCGGGAAACAGGGGTTTGATATCAGAATTGTTTCCGTCGTTACCAGCGGCACAGATATGCAGGGCCGGACTGGCCTTGAGAGCGTCCACCAGGGCTTGATTGGGATTGCCACCACCCCAAGAGTTCTGAGTGATGCGCACGCCGTGGGCGTCGCCGTAAGAGAGAGCGGCGATGGCATCGGCCATGGTGCCGAATCCACCGGAGATAAAGCGCAACGGCATCAGGTTGGCCTGCCAGGCTACTCCGGCAACGCCAAGCCCGTTGTTGCCAACGGCACCCACCGTTCCGGCAACGTGGGTTCCGTGCGTCCCGCTGTCGCTGGGGTCCCCATTCTTCTCGGGGGCGTTGTAGCCGTGGATGTCGTCGATAATTCCGTTGCCGTCATCATCGACCCCGTTGGCGACCTCTTTAGGGTTGGTCCAGATGTTGGCCGCAAGATCCGGGTGAGTGTAGTCGGTTCCCGAGTCGATGATACCCACCAGAGGAGCTCGGCTTCGGTCTCCCGAGGTGTCGGCCCAGCCTTGGGGGGCGGAGATCCGTTCCATTCCGTAGAGTTCCGGATGAAGGTCGTTTGGCCGAACCTCCCGCTTTTGCCCAGCTGGGGGCGCCTGATCAAAGGTGGAAACGATGTCGTTGGTGACCGCATAGCTCACCCTCGGATCGTGATGGAGAGACTCCAAGGCTCGGTCCATGGATTCCTGACTCTGGTCGTCGAGTTTGAGGTGGAGGATCTCGGAGCTGCTGAAGGTGTCGCTAACAGACGGTTGTCCACCGAGCGGATAGCGCGCGGCGACCTTCCCAAGGTTTTCGAATGGGGACTGAGCAGAGGAGTTGACCTGCACCTGAGCTTGGGGCTTGAGGCGAACCAGCAGTTCCCCGGGGACATGGGTTGAGCGTTGTTTCCGGATCATGATCAAAGTATGAAGGCCAACCCTTCGCGAGAGGTAAACGCCAGGTTACATTGTCAACAACTTTGGCCTCCAGCGCGATCACACCGTTGGGCCACGGTCATGAGTCGACTTTGATAGTGCCGGCGGAACTCTTTCGGGCTGTGCGCAAGCCTAGAGGTAGTGGCGTATCTGTTCCCGCCATAGGGGCCAATCGTGGATCCCGGGGTCATTCCAAACGTGGCACTGCTGCGGGACACCGAGCCGTTGCAACTCGTGGCTGAGTTGCAAGGTGGGTTGAAGGCAAAAGTCCCAGCGGCCCGCCGTAAGGATGAACTCTGTCCCCCTGGTGTCGGGGTCGAGAGTGTTGAAACGCTGGCTTCTCAGGTAGTCCAGGGGGGAGTTGGCTAGGACGTCTTCGTCGAAGTATCCCTCGACATACTTTCCGGCTTGGAAGTCCCCCGACATGGCCACGACTCGCTTCACCAGCTGAGGGTATCGAAGCCCGAAGTTGACCGCGTGAAAGCCACCGAATGAGGCCCCCGTGACGATCAGGAAGGGGTTCGAGTTTCGCTCTCTCAGGTGCGGCAAAAAATCGTGGAGGAGGTATTCTTCGTAGGCCAGATGCCAGTCGATTTGGTCCCTCTGGTGCCCCTCAAAGTTGTACCAGGAGAGGTCGTCTATGGAGTCGACGCAGTAGAGCTGCAGCCAACCTTTCTCCAAGGGCTTGGAGAGCGACTCTAGCATGTGGAAGTCTTCCCACTGAAAGAATCTTCCCTTGGAGGTCGGAAAGACGAGGACCGGGGCTCCCCCCCAGCCGTAAACGAGATGCTCCATCTCGCGACCGAGACTGGCTGAGTAGAGCCGCTCATACTTTCTCAAGGCGCTTTATTCCTCGGGTGTTTTCGTGAGACTCACCGCTCGGAAGCCGTCATCTTCTCGCTCGGGGGAACTCTCTGGGCTGCTCTGATCTTCGGCCTCGGGTTCGGCCTCGGCCTCTTCATCGTCGAGCGGTCTTGCCTCCATGGCTTGGCGAAACATCGGTCCAGCGTCGGTGGACCAGTCCATCTTGTCGGCGATGGCCAAGATCGTTTCTCGATCCGGGCAGCCTTGAATCCAACGGCTCAAGACGGAGTCCATCGCTTCGGGATGCTCAATGGCCAGGAGGGTGAGTTGGCAGAGAACCTCTTTGACCCGGCCCTGCTGGGTGGGTCGGATGTCTGAACTGTTGAGCAGAGCCAACCGCCGTATCCCTTCGCATCGGTAGTCCTCTAAGGGAATCTGGCTGAGGTGGTGCAAAGCCCGCTGAGAGTCTTCGGGCAAGAGTGCTAGGGCCAGATCGATGTGGGCGTGGCAGCGGAGGACGATGTCGCTGAGAGCGGCGGCGTGGGATTCTGCTTTCTGGTAGTTTTTTAAGCGAATTTCGGCGCGCAAGATCCCCAAGCGCTCCTGGTCGGTGAGTTCGGTAGCCTTTCGGGCTTCATTGAGGCTTGGTAAGACCTCCTGAACTCGACCGAGGGCCTGGGCCAGTTGAAGGAACTCTAAGAAGGCTTGATCGACGAGCCATTTTTCGGGCTGTTGCTTTTCTAGAATGGCTCGGGCTTCCAGGAACATCTTCTTGATCTGAGTCTTGTTCTCGACCACCATGTAGACTTTTAACAGAGCGGTCGCTGAGAGGAGACCCTGAGCCTCTTTCTGCTCCAAATAGAGGCTGCGAGCTTCCTTGATGAGCTTGCGTGCCTCTTTCTCCTCACCTGAGGAGTAAAAGGCGCTCGCCAGGTCGCTGAGCAGGTAGACCCTCAATTGGAGTTCGTCGATACTGCGCACGGCTTCGGCGGCTTTGGAGCGGTAGAGCTTCGCGTGGTGCTCGGAGCCGAGTCTGGAGAGACCCGCGGCGAGCACGACCATGGCTCGCCCCTTGGCTTCTAGCTCCGCCGGGGTGTCTTCAAAGCGAAGGCTTGAACCCAAGCGAACGATCTCCTCGGCGCTCTGATTGCACTGAGCCGAGGCGCTGGATAGCAGTCTCACCAGTTGCTGAGATTCGACATCCAGGTCCTGGAGTTTGGCCCGCAGTTCGAGAGCGTGATAGGCCAGATCCCGAGCCCGTCCGATGGCCCCAGTGGTGGCCACCATTTCGGCCAGCGAGAGAAGCGCCGAAGAGCGCCCTGCGGAGCTTCCGATGCTGAAGGCGTTGGCCGCGGCCAAGGATATGCGCTGCTGGGCTTCTAGGGGTCGTCCTTTGTGATTCAAGAGGACGGCAAATCGAGCCAGGTATCGGCTCCTGTCCGCTGGCTCTGCGAGCGTTAGGATCTGCTCGGAAAGGTCGTCCAAGAGTTTGGTGGCCAGGTCTTTTGAGGCTGAGTCGTCGAGACTCTGGATGAGCCCTGAGAGGGCGTGCATCTTGAAGTCGTCGTCAGGGGCGTCCGCCAAGCAGGCGGTGAGCGATTGAAAGGCACCGGTGACCCAGGGCTCGGAGGCCAAGGGGATCAGCGCGGCGGCGAGAGTGGCCACCTGGAGTTCGTATTTCTGAACCAACTTGAGCTGTTTGGCGAATTCCTTTTCCGGCTCCTTGGCTTGGAGCAAGAACAGCGGGTAGGCTTTGTCGCGCGGGCCGCTCTTGGAAAGCCGGGCCAGGCGTGATTCGAACTCTTTGACCTGGCGGATCTGGTTCTTTCCGTGGGGAAGCCTTTTGGCGCACTCAAGGCCCATCTGCAGGTAGCTTTTTCTTTGCGCTTTGGGCAATCCGTGGTTGCGAGTGACGCTCTTGAAGGCGTAACAACCTTTCAGGGGGTCGTCGTTCATTTTCAGGAGGCTCTCCAGCAGT
This sequence comes from uncultured Burkholderiales bacterium, assembly GCA_964630575.1. Classification (GTDB taxonomy): domain Bacteria; phylum Vulcanimicrobiota; class Xenobia; order Xenobiales; family JADMJV01; genus JAEXNA01. Next base: position 8,334 of record CAZVVF010000073.1, read on the forward strand.
GACCGGGTCTCCTCCGAGAGGGCTCGTTCGCTGAGCATTCCCCCGATAAGACTGGCTGCCAATTCGACCTCGAGCTCCGTCAAGTTGACCGTTGCGTAGGTGAGCGCTTGCTGCAAGAACTCGTGGGTCGCTTCGAACTGCTTGGCTTCCAAAGTTTGAGTGGCAAAGAGCAACCAAACGAGGAGTCGCTGGGATTCTCCGGTGATCAGATGCCCATTCTCTTGGGCCAGTTCCAGGTGGCCCGCGTCGGCTAGCCTGTGGACGGTCCTGACGGACTCGTGTTTTCGCAGCTTCGCGATTCGGCAGCCGAAGGAAACGATGCGCGGGAGGTCTTCGGTTTCCAGGCTCGCCAAAAGCGAGAGGCGCAAGTCTTTGAGCACGCTGGGGAGCATTCCCGTTCGCTCGAGTTTGAGTTGAGAGAAGGATCCTTCGTTGAGCCAGTGGAGAATCGAGAAGTCTTTTCGTCGCGAGGCCCGAGCGAGTCGGTCGCAGTGCAGGACCAAATATCGCCATCCGTAGGGGTCGTGCATCTCTTGCCAGGATGGGTAGGTGTCCCGGAAAAAGGACACGATCCGACCGTGGACAGCACCGAGATCGCGGGAGAAAGTGGTCTTGAGGCTCGCCGCCAGCCCGGGGCTGAATAGGCAGAGACGCCCGTGTTGGCTCGTCAGGAGTGGGCTGAGGTCGTCGATGGCCTCCAGGATCTGTACCGATGGTATACCGGTGAAGTCGGAGAGGGTGCCGAAAGCGAGGGGCTCAGGGGTGTCGGCCAGCAGGAGCGCGAGTTGCTCCACGAGGATCCTGTTGCCACCCATGTGACGCCTTGTTGTTTCCCGCCAAAGAGCGACATAGTAGGAGGCGAGTTGGGTGGCTCCTCTCTGGGGGTTGGCCACCAGATACTTGGCTTCACCAAAGGTTGCGATATAGGGAGAGAGGTGGCTGAGTCCGTGCTCTTCGAGGTAGGCCTTCAAGTCCGCTTGGCACCTCGCATCGCTGGGATTGATCTCAAAGAGTTGACCGCCCGGAATCTCCAGGCTCTCGTGGTGGACTCCCGGTCGATAGCAAAAGAGGATGGGGATGCCTGGAAACTCGTGAGCCAGGCGTCGGCTTCGCCAGACCAGAGGGGGAGCGCACTCGATCGAGTCGAGAATGAGAAGGCTCGGCGCTTGGCCGCCCAGCGCCGAGGCGGTGAGTTCCATGGGCCAATCCATGGCAAAGCTGCCTCTGGAGAAGTCCAAGTAGAGCGTTCCGGGGATCGCCTGAGCAAAGGCCTCTGCTACGGCGGATTTACCGGCTCCAGGGGGCGCGCTTAGACAGGCGCGCTTACTACCGCTTCGGAACCATTCCTCCAGTCCTTGCAGCAGCCATTGGCGCCCCACCAGTTTCTTATGATTTCCATCCTGTTCCGACTCAAACAAACGTGGTGTTCCTCTTTTGCTTCTGATGAACGTCGCTTTCTCCTAGGCTGGAGGTGAGTCCTGGGAGGTGAGAGGATCGATTCAGAGTCTTCGCTCTGGAAGAAGGGAGGAGGGGCTCGGGGGAATATTTTTCAAATATGAACACATTACTGAATCTTGCAGATACCGAACGCGGGGTGGGCGTTTTGAAATCAACTCTTCCGGTTGTCGAGGCCGCTCGTCATGTCTGGATCGACGAGCGTGCCGTCAGCCGATTGGCTCAAACGCTCGCGGCTCAAGGCGAGAACTCGGTGATGGACTCAGAAGAGCGCTGGTGTTGGAGCGATGGTTCCCACAAGGCGGCCAATGTGGCCCTGGTTTTACACTCCTGGAACTTTTCGTTTTGGGCCGAGGACCAGCAACCGAGGTGGACGGTCGAGGTCGCTGGCCAGAAGCGGAATGGATACCGGGCGCTGATCGCCTGCGTTCGTCGGGCCCTCGACGACGGTATCGAACTGCACAATGCAAAATTCTTGTCCAAATTGAAGAAGCGGGACTTGGCGCGAATTTTCCGAGGGGAGGGCGAGATCCCTATGCTGGCCGAGCGGTTGGCCAATGCTCGCGAGGTTGGCC
>CAZVVF010000074.1:0-10314 GCA_964630575.1 uncultured Burkholderiales bacterium
TTCGTGACGACACACGAGTCCGTGCAAGCCTTTGGACAAGGTCCGACGCTTCACCGGACTCCTCTGACAACACGAGATTCGGGTCTGCCGTTACGCAGTCCGAATCGCGCCTATCCTATGGGACCCTGCAAAACTCCTTCTACGTGTCAAGATATTTCGCAAGATTCCTTCAGGTATAGCGAAAGAGCTGGTATGCTAACCCCAAACGATGAAGAGATCAACGCTGTCTACAAAACTCCTCCGAAACAAGCCAGAGATAGCCCTGTGTGTCGTCATCCTCGCTTTGGTCGCTCTCAGCGCCAGATGGCGCGACCCCAGCGAATCACGGATCACCGTTTCTGGTCTCAGCCTAACGACCTCTCTGAGCCAGGCCGAAGAGCTTCTTGGACCTGCCGACTTTCGGAAGGTTGCCACCGACTTCGAGACTTGGGAATATTGGGAACAAAAAGACCGGCCTGAGCTGCGCATCTTTCACCTGAATGGTGAGGTCTTCAAAGTGGAAGGCGGAATTCCAGAGATCGACGGCCGGGATGTGCGCCACTTAGACCTCGATGCGCTCCAACGACTCTTGGGCAAGCCGAGCCACAGCGGTACTGGTGGCGCCGTCGGAGGGCCAGGCCATACCTATCTCGCCTACCCTCAGCACCGTCTTCTCTTGCAGCGAAGAGGAGGCCAGACGAAGTTCATCCTCTTTAAATCCGGACGCGGCTGAGAGCCTGATTTCCCCTTTCGCCACAAGGGAGCTTAAGGAAAGTTCAGAAACAGCATGGTCATGTCTTTGAACACCATCCGGCAAGCGGGTAAAGCAGGTATCGCATCGACCATGATGGCCGCAGCCCTTTTCTGTGGGTCTATGACCACGCAGGCCGAGGCTGGCCCCCCCTTGATCGAAGAGGGCGCGCTCACCATGCACGCCTCGTTCGGCGACATCCAAACGAACTGGGGATACGGCCCGGCGGAAAACGCCTACAACGATATCATCGAGAAGGCCATAGCGGAAAACTGGGAAGACCCCGACAACCCACTCGATCCGCTCATGTTCAAGGCCCTCATCGCCGTCGAATCAGCGTTCAAGGCCAAGGCCTACAGCCGAACGGGTTGCGCCGGACTCGTCCAACTCGCCCCGGACACAGCCAAACGCTTCGGGCTCTCCCTCTCCCCCGTCGACGAACGCCTGATCCCCGAAAAGGCGATCCCTGCGGGAGTGAAAGTCCTGGCAGAAAAGCAACGCGTAGTGCTCCAACCGGACAACTACTACGGCATCCTCTTGGGCCGGCCGGACAAAAAGCTCTCGTTCGGAACGATCGTCCACAAACACTACCTGTCGAAGGGCATGCCGCACGGCCAAGATCTTCTCCAACTCGGGCTCGCGTCATACAATGGAGGCGGAGGCACGATCATGAGAGCCATGGCCAAGGCCGTGGAAATGGGCAAGAACCCTCTCGATTGGAACGCGCTCGTGGGCACGGGCCCCTCGGACTCGCCGCTCTTTGTCGCGTGCCAACTGGTCTACAAGGGCGGAGCGCACGGAAAGTACCGAGAGATGTCTGAGTACCCCGGCAAGATTCTAGCCCTCACCGGTCAGCGCTAGTAGCCCACAGGCTTGGGGCCGGACCCAAAAGGCCCCAAGCTTGCGGGGGAGGCTTTGTCCTCTCCGGGTCGTAAGACAATTGAGTGCTTCCTTTTGATCTGCCGCCGCCCATTCCAATCGTTCGCCCTGCCGCACAGTTCAACCATTCGACTCCCGTGCTGCTGGCCGAGGATCCCGGACCTCAGCTAGCCTCGGAGGAGCAAGCCTTCAACAAGGCCGTCTCAAAGTTCCAGCAACACTTGGCCAAACTGCCCCCCAAGCACAAAGAAGAAGTTCGCAAAATACACGCTCAGGTCACCGGTTGGGCCGACAAACAGAGAGCCGCCGGCCAGAGAGCCGATAAGCTCTCAACCTTCGTCGGCAAGGTTATGGGCTATTGCGACAAGCATCTCGGGAATATCGAAAAGGCCGACCCCGAACTGAAACAGTTCAAGACCGAGCACAAGCAGTTCCAGGACCTCTTTCTAGCGGGCAACGACGTCATCGAGTCGTACCTGGCCTGGGTCCGGAGCGACTACAAGAAGCCGAACAGGCTCAACAAGATCCCCAAGAAAGTCTAACAGACACCCCTACGGAGCCTAAGCCTTCGGTCCCAGACTGGCCTGAAGGACCCACAAGGGCAGAGCCGTCGGTCGCGCCCACTCCAAGACCCAGCCCGCCCGCTCCAGCAGTCGGCGATACTCGCTCAGGCACCTCTCTCGTCCCCCCAAGGTGCAGTAGACGTTCCAGTGCACCTTAAAATCACCAGCCGAACCCGTGGCATCCTCGCCAGGCTCAGGCAAAACGACCTCGATCAGAGTCAACCTGGTACCCTCGTGGGCTGCCTTTTCGCAGTTTTCAAGAATGCGCAGAGCGATATCGTCGTCCCAGTCGTGCAGGATATTCTTGAGCAGAAAGTGATCGTACCCCCTCGGCACCCCCTCCAAAAAATTCCCCTGGTGATGCCCGACGCCGTCGTTGCTCGAAGCCGCGTGAATATCGAGGGCGGTGAAGCTAGAGCCCGGAAACCTGTCGGCAAGAATCTTGCAGAGGTGCCCGTTGCCGCCACCCACGTCAAGAACCCGCTCCCCGTCCTCAAAGTGGAGAGAATTCAGCAAAAAGGTGGAGCAGTAATCGGTAATCTCGGCCATCGCTTCGGCAAAAAGGGTGTCTTTTTCAAGGTCTCTCTGGAGCACCTCAAAAAAGGCCAAACCGTCAGCGGAACTACAAAAGGGTGGCTCCTTGGAGCGCAGGCCCTCAAGAACCGACTCAACAGAGAAGCAGTCCCGATACCAAGCCCTGCTCTGCAACTCACAAAAGCGACCGATACGCCCCGGCTGCAAGGCCCGAGACAGGCGCGTCTGCTCCAAAGCCTGGCCCCCATCGACCCAGCGAAAATAGCCGTGAGAGACGAGAACGTCCAGGATGCGCCTGAGCCCGTCCGCATCGACCCGGGTTTGAGCGACCAGCGCCTCCAGCGAAGTCCCTCGCCCCACCAATTCCGGAAGCTTCAGCGCTGCGGCCGTACCCAAAGCGCTCGTCAGCCAAGCTGCGGTCAAGTCCTCAAAAGCGACGAGTTCTGGAGGAAGAAGCTTCCGCCTGAGAGCCGCCACCTTGGAATCGACAAGCCTGAGCGCGCGAAGAAGCGAAGAGAGTAGGCGCCTCACGATCCCTCGCCGAAGCCGTGGACCTGGGCCGCCTCGGCCTCCAGCAGAGGCCCGACGATAGCGACCTTGTGGTCGGGGCCCAACTCCAGAAGCTCCTGACACCCGAGGGCCAACCCTCGCCCCTTGTTCTCGCGGTAGCGCGCCGAGGGAAGACCGTAGACGATTCGCCCCACCCCGCAATAGTAGGCAGCCGCAGCGCACATGGCGCACGGCTCAGTCGAGCAATACATCGTCAAATCCGCAAGCTCGGAAGGGTCAAAATGAACGCTGGCTTCGCGCAGCAGGTTCATCTCGGCGTGAGCCGTCGGGTCGCCGTGGTCCTCCGTCACGGTGTTCTCTGCCTCGAACAGGACAACACCGCTCTTTCTGGCCAGTATGGCACCAAAGGCTCCGTTCCCACGATTCTTAGCCAGACGAGCCAGTCCAAAGGTGCGTCGCAGCAACCTCTCGTCGATCACGTCATCCAACGATATCCACCTCGTTCGAGCTCCAGCTCTTGCAGAACCCCGCGATAGAGTTCTTCTGCCAGCTCCGGCTCGCGTTCGATGCAAGTGATACCGGTCTGTCCCAGCTCAGAAATACCGTTGAGCATATGAAAGACCGCCCCGGTATGGGTGGCGCTGCTGTAGTGGTGATGGGAGCAGGTGACAATCTCCAAGAGGTCTCGGGGCACCATCCCTCTCAGCTGTCCAGCTCCAAAGTGGTCGGAGGACAGATAGCTCAGGGCTTCACCACGGTCATCCAAAAAGAGCCCCTCATCGGCCTGATAGGTCCCACCGCTGAGAAGCTGCAGAGTCCGCAACGGCAGGGTCGTGTTTCCCTTTCGCAGGTGAACATCGATGGCGTAGAGAGCCTCCAGGGAGTCCTCCCCCTTTGGTGTGGCCATGAAGTTTGCCGTAAAGCGGCCCACCACACCCTCAGCAGCCATCCATTCCCCGAGACGGTACCCGAGCTCCCCCAAGCCGCGGGCCAACCTGCTAGAGGCCGGGAAACGGCAACCTGCGTAAGTCTGTGAGTCTTGCCCTCCCATGAGTTCCTCGTGGGTTCCTATGACATCGACGCTGCCGTCGAGATCGATCCGAACCGCAACCGAGCAGGGATCGCCCTCGATAAACTCCTCAACGACTCCGCCCTCGAGCTGAAACCGCTCCAGGTAGGACTGCCAAGTCTGACTCTTGTGAACCAGTCTCGTCCAGTCCGGAAGCTTGTCGGTAACCCAGCGATGGTAGAGAGCATCGACCTCGGGGCCTTCAGCCAGAGAGCGCTGCAACTCGGTGAGATCCACCACCGCATTGCCGCACCCTGAAATGGAAAAATTATGCTTCAGTGCCGCCTTTGTCATCGTCGGATCGCCTTGCGCCAACTTGACCAATTCCCGCGCCACATCCCCGATGTAGCTCAGCCCACCGGCCCCCTTCGGATGCACGAAGCCAAGGGCTTGAAACAGCTGCCTCGATCCCGTATTCGAAGTCAGTCTCAGGTGCTCGGCGCGCGGTCCGTGGAGCGGAACCTGCAAACGGACAGCCAACTCCTCTTCCAAGGGAGTCACGTTGTAACACGAGATACTCGCTCGAGGAGAACTCTCCAAAAGACGCTTCAAGCGCACCATAAGAGCCGGACGGTCCAGAACTTTCTGAGTCAGCGCCTTGGCGGAACCGTCCTGCAGATGAAACAGGTGCAAACGCGCCCTGGCATGACTGTAGGGGACGCCTGGCACGAGTTGCAAGAGGTAAGACACCAGGGTCTCCGTGATCGGAGAACTGGTGACCACAACGAGCCGATTCAGCGGATTTCGCAAGATGTGAAAAAGATAAAAGATCCGCTCTTCGTAGTGCAGCAACTGCTCTGCAGACTGGACTCCGAAAAACGGGAGCGACAGCGAAGGGATGGCGAGAACGGTATGACCGACCCGCCCCCCTTGCTTGGCTGTTCTGTTCCAAAGATGTAACCGCCGCTGCAGTTCATCTAGACTCTTAGTTAATGCCACCGATCAGTTCTCTGCAGCAGCGACCTTCATGTCTTCATCGGGCTGATAGATCTCAACCTCGGCTCCCAAGTCGTTTTGCATAACGTCCTTCATGCGGTCGCCGGAAGTCTTGAGCACCTTGAGCCATCCGTGGTTCCAGTCGCGAACTCCAGCCAACCAGGCCGAGCAGTTGCGACAGGGCCAAGCCTCTGCACCGCGACCATCCAAGTGCATCTTTCGATACCAGTTGAACATCTCGCCTTGCCAGATATCCTTGATGGTCGTGTCCCAAAGGTTGGGGAACTTATCGGCCGTCTGGAAGCCAACATCTTGGCCACAGAGAGCGATGCGACCGAGAGTATCAACGTTGAGTCTCTCAAACGGCCAAACACAGGGCTCTTTCTTCTCGGTCGGCAAATCCTTGTAGAGATGCTGGTCGAGAGAGTGTTCCAAATTGATGTTCGTGTTGTCATCCCAAGAGAGAAATTTGCGCGTGATAACTTCATCCACGCCAACATCCTCAATGTAGAACTTGACGTACTCGTCGAGTTTCCCCTCGATGATGTCCTGCTGAATCATAGAAACCACAACGCGAGTGGGTGACTTCAACTTCTTGCGGAGTTCGAGAGCAGCACGGATGTTGCTCACGTGGTTGGAGAACCATTTCTCCTTGTCCCGTGGTGCACCACCTCGAGGTGGACGAACCAGGGCGTAGTTTTCGGCATCACCGGCATCCATCGAGAACTCAATCAGGTCCAATCCGGCCTTGATCAGTCTCTCCAAGCGCTTGCGATATCGGGGGAGAGGTCCGAATAGACTACCGTTCGTGTTGAGCCATACTCGAGCCCCTTGCGCTTTCGCGAACTCGATCATCTCGGTCATGCGAGGGTGCAACATCGGCTCCCCGCCGCCGGTACAACGAAGCCAAGCCTTGTAGGGCCCGGCCTCTACGGCCATACGATTCCACAGTTCTTCGGGAAATCGATCCGCCTTGCGCTCGTGGTAGAACTGCCTTATTTCCGAGTTTCCATCGGTGTAGGGACACATCGGGCAACCAAAGTTGCACGGATAAACCGTGGAGATGACGAGCATCATGGGGAACTCGACGGCTCCTTGACGCAGTCCGTACTGTTTTTCTTCGTGAATAACTTTCATGATTTGCTTTAAGCCTCCGGAGGTGAAGCGGCTAGCTTGCTCTGTCTCACCTGTGAAAAATTCGAGTACCCATTTCAGGCGGGCGTAAAACGCCCCCATGCAACAAAGCTTTTGAGCATACCTGCTGAGAAAGTGATTATCACCCAGCCATAGTGGGCAAAAGATCGTGTGCGCGACGACAAACAAACAAAACGAAGTATGATCACCGGTTTCCTTATCATCTGCTCCTGCTGTGCTGTGATGCACTACCATATGGTGAAGCGAGGGAACCTCTACCTGGAGAGAGCCAAGCCCCGCTACGTCCTAGACAAGAAGGACCTGACCGGCGCCATGAAGAGGGGCGTGGGCACGGTGACCGGCGAGGTGGAAGCGGCCAGTTACGACCGCTTTTATCTCAGGCTGCCGAACGACACACTCCAGCAGATTCTCAACGGTGACGCCGAGCCCCCACAAGTGGGAACGACCATTGACGTAACCTACGCTGGCGGTCAGCCGCCCAAAGCCCTCATGTGGAAGTCGGTCGGTCAAAAGTAGGGCTATCGGTCCAGCTCGCTTCGGCCCACTCCACCCCTTCGGCTTGACCCTGCACAAAAACGGAGCGCTTGAAAGCCGACTGTGTAAAATCAGAATCCTTGAGGTCGCTTCCAGTCAGGTCACAGGCATCCCACACCGACCGACTGAAGTCCCCTTCAGACAGCAGACTGCCGCGCAACCGAACGCCGTCAAAGTGGGCTTCCTTGGCCGAGACGTCGCTCACGTTCGAGCCCGAAAAATCGCAGCGAGCAAAGCGAGCCCCGTCCAGGGAACAGGAACTCCCATCGCTGCCTCGGGCCTCAACCTCAGTCCACTCCGACTCCGACCAATCGCCATCGCTCCACCGCGCCCCCTGAAGCTGGCAACCCTTGAGCGACACGCCTTGTCCCTGAACATCAGACAGATCAGCCCCTTCCAGTCGGGCCTCCTCTATTCTAGCATCTCGAAGGTCAGCCCCCTTCAGAATGGCCCCTCGCAGATCGACACAGTAAAGGTCGGCCCCCCTCAAATTAGCCTCCGTGAGGTCGGCACCAAAAAGCTGGGCGTTCTGCAGATCGGCTCCTCGAAGGTTAGCTCGCCTCAGGCACGCTCCGCTCAACTCGGCCCCCGAGAGGTCAACCTCGCTCAGGTCCGCCTCGCTCAATTCCGCTCCCGTCAGCCAGGCCGACTTGAAATTGCTGTCGCTCAGGTCAGCCCGCTTAGCCTGAACCCCCACCAGGTCCGAATGGGAGAAGTCTGAACCGGAGAGCTTGGCCTCTTTCAGATCCGCACCACTCAAGTCAGCCGAACCGAAGTCCGCCCCCTCCAGCGCCAGACCGCTCAAGAGCGCTCCTGGCCTCTCCACCCCTCGAAGGCTAGGGGTGGCTTTTTCGAACAACTCTTTATCGCTGCAGTTGTCACCTTCAACAAGCACAGCTCCGTCCCGATCTTTAAGCGTCATTGAGATCACTTCCCCATCCACTCTGGCACCCCTACAAGTAGCTTTCGACCTTGTTCCCCAAATGAGCCAGAGCGCTCTCAGCCGCCGACACTCCCTGAAACTGGGACTCCTCAAACAGAGACATTCCTGAAAGGTCTCCGTGACCAAAAAATAGGCTCCCTTGGGCTTTTCTGGCCCGACTCAAGCTTTGGCTCCAGACAAAATCCACACTGGGACGGATCATCCCGTGACCCAGAACAGTCACATCGAGCCGCGAGCAGAGTTTTCGAATGTTGGAATGGAGTGGGGTCAACTCGTCTAGAACCGTGTCGGCCCAGGTTTTCCAGGACGTTTCCAACAGCTCTTTTCGCGTTTCCAAAGCCGGCCCTTCGGGAAAGGGCCGATACCAGGTCCACACAGTGGCCTTGTTGGGATCCGTGTTGAGCATCTGATGAGTGGCCACAACGTAGCCCAGGGATTCGCTCCCGTGAATCACGTTATCCCAAGCGATGAAACCCGGAGCTTCGATATCCTCAGGTGTCCGGTCCAGAGCCAGATTGGCGGTGAGCCAGGGGGGATACACGAAAGCATCGGTGGCAACATCGTCTGCGATCAGGCGCCCCCGCATAAAGGAGGGCAGACAAAAGAGTGCCACCTTGGCCTCCAGGCGCTTGAGTTGCTGACTCGCAAGGTCAAGGTAGTCCACCGTCACCCCGTCGCCCTTGTGATCGACGGCGACCACCAGAGAACCCGTCGCCACCTCCCCTAGTTGCTGCTCCCTCAGAAAACGAGCGAGCCTGTTGTTCCCCTCCGGCCAGACCAAGATATCGCCAGGGTGGCCGAGTCCCCCACCATCTCGGGAGGCGAAATAGTGGAGACCCGCCCAAGCGCTGCAGTTGTCGATCGTGCCCCCGAAATCATCGCGACAGGCGTAGTTGAGATACCACAGCAAGTAGGGATCGTCCCAACCCTGCGAGCGGATATGCTCTGCAAAAGAGAGCTTATCCAGCGCCAAGAACTCGGGCTCCCGAGAACTGTAGTGCAAAGGCAACGCGAAGACCTTATTGCCCTTCTGGTCTCGGCGCTCTCTCCAGCCCTCAATGTGAGCGTCAAAGGCCTCGAATTGACGCAGAGCCGAGTCTGAAAGCTCCGCCCTGGGAACCAGTCCGTCGTGCCAAGAATCGCGATAATAGACCCGTTCCTGACGAGAGTGGCAAAGGTGCTCTTGCGCCACCTGCCAAGCCGAACCATTCCAATCGAGATAGCCCATCTCCCTGAGAAGGCGCCGAACCGCACGAGCCTCCTCGTTGGGCAGAGGCAGGTAGTGCGCCCCGATCGGGGCCGAGGTCGCCTTGTAGGCCAGAGCTCGACTGTTGCCACCGACCTGGTCCTCAAGCTCCAGCAGCCGATAGTCGTGAAAACCCGCCCGACTCCATCGCCACCCTGCCGAGAGACCCGAAATACCTCCCCCTAGAATGACCCCCTCGACACGCTCGGAGGAAACCGGCTCAGAGGGCAAGGGCCCCTCCCAGATTCGGTGACCGTTTTTAAAGTCCGGATCCCGCCGTCGCCCCGTGACCTCGCGCCGGTCCGCCGGATGCCGAGAGCAGCCGCAAAACCCTAGTCCAGCGAGGGTCAAACTCCCCTGTAAAAATTCTCTTCGATTCAATTGCCGTCTCGACCCCGATAACGAGACCAATCCTGCTGAAAATAGCGAACAAGAATCTGGTCAAAGAGGCGATTGACCTCAACCTCCACTCGGCTCATGTCGGCCGAAAAATCCATCATTCGGTCAAGTTCGCTCTGATTGAGAAACCGAGTGGGAAAGGGAAAGGCCGAACCCAGCTTCGGAGTTTCCTTGGCCGCCAGAGCAAAGCCCCACTCCCCAAAGGACGGCACGTAGGCGTGATAAGGAAGCACCTTGAGTCCCGCGAACTCCATCGTGGTGACGATGCTCCAGTAGCTTGTGCGGGCAGCCAACGGCGAGGAGCACTGCACCACGAATAAGCCACCTGGCTCAAGGTGACTCGCCAAGCGCCGATAGAAATGGTCGGTGTAGAGCTTCCCCACCGAGTAGTTGCTCGGGTCCGGAAAATCGACCAAGGCCAGATCGAATTTGTCGGAGGAATCCTCCAGCCAGGCAAAGGCATCGGCAATCACCACCTCCACCTTGGGCGAACGCAAGGCCCGATGACTCAGCTTCGACATCTCGGGATGCTCCCGAAAAATGTCGATCATCACCTTGTCCAACTCCACCAGAACGATCGACTCGACCCTCGGGTCCTTGAGCAGCAGGTCGACGGCCAACCCATCACCCCCACCGAGAACCAAGACCTTCTTGGGGTCGGGGTGGGCCATCAGAGCGGGCACCACGAGGGCCTCGTGGTAGCGGTACTCATCAAAGGTTGAAAACTGTAGATTCCCGTTCAAATAGAGTCGGGTTTCAGAAGCATCCCGCGTTATGGCGAGCTTCTGGTAGGGAGTCTGCTCGCTCACGATCACA
>CAZVVF010000075.1:0-10294 GCA_964630575.1 uncultured Burkholderiales bacterium
TCTCAACTCGAGAGCGTGTCGTCTTGTCAAGCTGTCTCCAAGAAGGCAGCCTGCGAGCGTATGCAAGAGGTTTACGGAATGTCTCAGTTTCCCGAGACAGGACCCAAGTTTTCGATTCGCGTGTTCTTGGTCTACAACCGAGCCCGCGTGTTTATCGACACTTCCGGCGAGGGTCTCCACCGCCGTGGGTATCGAACCTACAACGCCAAGGCTCCCTTGAGAGAAACAGTGGCCGCGGCGCTGGTCTTGCTCTCGCACTGGAGTCCGGGCCGAGACCTCTACGATCCGCTTTGTGGGTCTGGAACGATCTTGCTGGAGGCGGCCTGTATCGGCCTCAAAAAAGCAGCGGGGATGGAGCGTTCTTTCGCCTCTCAACGATGGAAATTCTTGAGGCGGGAGTGTTGGGAAGAAACCCATACCGAGGCGCTCGACCTCTTCGACAGACGCACTCAATTGCGAGTCTACGGAAGCGACAACGATGCCCGTGTTCTGAACCTGGCCAGGACTCACCTCGAGCAAGCCGGTCTAGATGGGCGTGGCGTTTATTTTCAGACGCGAGATGTCGCAGAGTTTTCCAGTCAACGAAAGTATGGGGTCATGATCACGAACCCTCCCTATGGGAGACGTCTCAGCAGCGAAGAAGAGGTTGAGGAATTGACCCGCACCTTAGCCACCGTGTTCGAGCCTCTCAAGGAGACATGGTCTCTCTACTACTATTCTGCCTTCGAGCGATTCGCCGAGGTCTATGGTCGAGAGCCCGATCGGGTTCGGAAGATCTACAACGGTCGGATCGTTGCCAATCTCTTTCAGTACCCAGGGCCAAAACCGCCGGATCTCGGAACTGATGGAGAGTCAGGGGGGACACCCACCACGATAAAAAGAATTCGGTTATCCCCATGATAATACGCCATTTCCAAGCCTCTGATTATAGCCCCGTTACAGAGTTGCTCAACCGTACCTATCGGCGCTCTGCACGAATGTCTGGACTGACACCAGACCGATTCAAACAAGAGATAACCTCTCGGGGCGGAAACCTCATGCGGGATTATCTCGTCCTGGAAGGGCGAGATAGCGAGGTTTTGGGTTTTTGCGGCTACTCGACCCCTGGCGACGCGACCAAGGCGCGGATGGACGGGCCTATCATCGCCTTTAGCGAACGCGGTCAGGGATTGGGGCAGCGGATGTGGCACGAGTTGGCCGATCTGATGCGTTCGAGGCGCGTGTCCTCGGTGAGTGTCCTCTTGGAAGAGGACAACAAGATCGCTCAGCGATTCTTGGACCGATTGGGCTTCGTTCGCAACAGCACTCAGTTGATCGTGACCTGCGACCGGCCCTTTGAGGGCAGGGCGGAACCTGCTCCGGGGATCGCCATTCGGCGTATCACGGGGCGCGAGCCCTTTGACAAGAACGCCTACCTGGCGGCTCACAGCAAGCTCTTCGAGAGACGCAGCGAGTCTTTCCTCGATCTTTTGATAGCCTTGCCTGACTACAACATCTTCGTGGCCGAACGAGGCGATGAGATCGTAGGGTTCTTGGAACTCGAGGTGGATGAGAGCACCGCTATCATTGAGTCTTTCGGGGTGAGCCCGAACCATCGCCGAAAGGGATGTGGTTCCTCGCTCCTTCGCGTCGCTCTGGACTACGCCTGGAAGCAGGATGGCGTCAAGCTCGTCCGCCAGATATGGAAAACCGAGGAACCGGAATTTCTACGCGTCTACACCGCGCTCGGATTCAAGCAAAAGACAGCCCTGCACAGCATGGAAAAAGCGATCGGCTAGCATGCCGTGCCACCGGATGAGTGGTCGAAAGATCGTTCATGTGGACATGGACGCATTTTTTGCTTCCGTGGAGCAAAGGGACTTTCCGGAGCTTCGAGGGAAACCGCTGGTGGTCGGCGGGAATCGACAGCATCGAGGAGTCGTGGCCGCGGCTTCCTACGAGGCTCGACGCTTTGGGATACACTCGGCGATGAGTATGGGCGAGGCTTTGCGCCGCTGCCCCAATCTCGAGCGTCGTCCCCATCGCATGAACGTGTATCGGGAGGTCTCTCGCCAGGTTCGCGACATCTTTTCCCGCTACACCGATCTCGTTGAACCTCTCTCCATCGATGAAGCCTTCCTCGACTTTACCGAGGTTTCCGTTGAGCGCCGGATGACGGCGACTCGTTTGGCTCACCAACTGCGCAAAGAGATCCGAGAAGAGACCGGTTTGACGGCTTCGGCGGGTGTCGCGCCCAACAAGTTCTTGGCCAAGATCGCCTCGGATCTGAACAAGCCCAATGGGTTGACCGTGATCCAGCCTCACGAGGTGGACAGTTTTTTGAGTTCTCTACCGGTCAAAAAGGTGTGGGGGATAGGTCCTGCCACGGCCAAGAGACTGCGCCGCATGGGCATCGCTACCATCGGTGAGTTGAGAGGCTTGGACCTCGAGGAGCTCACCGCTGAGTTTGGGAAATCCGGGTTGCACTACTACCGGTTGTCTCGGGGGATAGACGAGAGGCCGGTGGAGGAGAGGGGGCAGGCGAAATCGTTGTCCACCGAGACGACCTTTTCGCAGGACATTCGAGACCCACTGGAGCTTCGAAGGCACATCGAGCAGCAATCGCTGGAGCTCGCCGGTCGCTTAGAGCGGGCGGGCTTACTGGGGGCAACCGTGACTTTAAAGTTGCGCTATTCGGACTTTGAGACCGTCACGAGAAGCCGAACAGCCAGTGGAGCTTGCCGTGAGAAGGCACAGATCGAAGCTTCCGCTTTGGAGCTGCTGGAGAAGACGGATTATCGCGAGAGGGCTGTCCGTCTCCTCGGATTGGGAATGAGCGCCCTGGTTGAAGAGGATGGACCTGTGCAGCTGTTGCTCTTTGAGAGCGACCCAGAGGCTTGTCTTTCCGGTGGCGAGGCTACCGGAGAGTAGCCGCGCATACGGTCACCGTGGACCCGAGGTTGGGGTCTGTGCACTGTTGGTATCGCTGCAGCTCGAAAGGTTCCGGGAATAGGGACAGGAGAAGGTGTATCGCCGGAGTTCCACAGTAATTGCGCTCGCCTTTGTCGGCCTGGTGGGTCGCGAAAAAGTCGCAGGCCTTCCCTTGGCTCACTCCCTTGAGGGTTTCGAGATCGCGCCGCTCGAGATCGGTCAGAAACTCCCGTGAGAGGGGAGGGCCTCCAAAGTCGACCCCCATGTGCGCAAGGTCGACACTCGCCATGAAGTGGATGTCGGGACGAGTGCTCCTGAGCTTTGTGAGGTTTTGCAGAAAATTTGAGACCCCGGGTAGTTGAAGCGGGTCAAAACCCCCTTGAATGGCCTCGTGGAAAGAGCGACAGAGTACCGGAACGATACGAACTTCGGGGGCCAGGCGCTTGAGTAGGACAGCGTGGAACTCAACGGAGTGCTCACCGATGTGGTTGTACTCGTCTTTGTAGGGGTCAAAGGGGAGGTTTTCGGCCAGTTGGTCGACGAGGTCGGTGTCTGTTTGGACAACTCCCAGGGGAGTATCGAAGCTCTTTTTGGTGAGGATGAAGGGAGTGCGGGAGTAGGCGTGTGATATCCCCAGAATGACCACGGTCGGAGGCTGGTCGGCTTGGGCTAAACCGTGTAGGTGCTGATATCCGGCGCGGTAGGATTCCCTTCCACGAAAGAAGTCGATATGAGGCAGTATGGAGGCTCGACAAGCGGTGTCGGTGCGAGTCTTAGACTCCACTGCCAAGAGGTCGTCAAGAAAGGGTTCGAGCTCGACCAGAGAGGTCGGATAGCCAGAGCCTGCGTGTCGCATGGGGCGAGGTGAGAGTTCCGCTAGCCGCATTCGGGCGCGCTCATTGTCGAGTAGGAAGCGTTGGTCGAGACATTCGAGGAGTTGTTGGGTCTGAGTCTCCTGAACGGATAGTCCCGTGAGCTCGTGTAGGGATTGCGTGATGTCTGATATCGATCGACTCCCATCGGCGAGTTCGACCATATACAGTCCGGGCAGGGTGACGATAACCTGCTCCGTTGCGAGGTTCGCTGAGTCTCGCAAGAGAAATCTCGGAAGTTCCTCTCCGGGTTCTTGGGGGAGTTGGACGGGCTCGACTTGACGGACAGCGGGATGTTGGACCATAGGAAAGATTTCTAAATGAATTTTAAAGCTCCCCTCTTTAGAGAAGGAATGCCTCTTTTATAGGAGAAGCCACCCCCCTGGAATGAATCTGGAAAACGATTCAATCCTTATTTAGGAGGAGACTCAAATGAAAAAATTGATTAATGTAGCACTCACCGCGGCACTCGTGGCCGGTCTTTTCGGCGCAGCCAGTGCAGACGGTGATACCGTTCCTAACCAAAAGCAAGCTGGTGGAACCTGGTACTACCCCTACATCGGACCTTCGTTCGATGACTACGGCGCGCCTATGATGGGCTTTCGCTACGACGAAGACTACAACGGTGAAGTTGTTTACATGGACAACTACAACGTTATCATCGAAGCTGACGGAAGTGGCGACATGATGACCTTCAGCATCTACCCAGGAACGACTCGTTTCGATCCTAGCGTTTCTGGTATTCGCGTCGGTTCTAAAGTTATGATCAACGCGGACAACGCCATGAAAGCCAAAATGGTTCACGGTGTACCTTTCTACAAGTGGCTTGCTGCTCAATCAAAGTAAGTTTACCGGTACATAGGTAACGAAGAGCGGGCTCAAATATGAGTCCGCTTTTTTGTTTCCGAGTTTCTTCGCTCTCCAGGCTCGAAGTGTAGCCTAGTCTGCCAGGCCGAAGTGCCTTCTTGTGGTGGAGTCGAGTTGGCAGCTCGATGGCAGGTTCTGACCGAGTTGATATCGCCCCAAGGCCAGGGCTGTACCGCTTCCGAATTCTCCATCGATGGCTCCTTGATAGAAGCCCTTTTCTCGCAGCCGTTTCTGGACCTGTCTCACCGAGTCGGCAGGCGGCGAGGCGAGCCATTCTTTGTCCTGGATGGCTACTTGAGAACCGGCGATAAACACGGGTGTGCCGGCGCGGATGCTAGGATCTGCGAAGAGTTCGTCCATGTCATCGTTTCTCAAGGCTATGCAGCCGGCCGTCCAATCCGCCCCGATTCCCCAGCCGTGAATCTGGATCTCTCCACCGATCGGGCGGTCGCTCTCTATGCGTTCGGACTCGATGGCCAATCTGTGGCGCACTTCGTCGATGGGTCTGGGGTAGTCGATGTCCAGGGCCTTGTAGTAAGTCGCGTTGGGTTGCGTGTTGTAGACTTTGTACCAACCTTCCGGGGTGGACGCCATGTCTTGGCAATCCTTGCGGTTGACTGGGTTTTGACCGAGTGCTACCGGGTAGCGTTTGACGGTTTTTCCCTGATCGATCACCTCGAGGGTGCGGTTGGTCTTGTCGATTTCAAGGGAGGGCTTGTGAAGCTCTGCAAGGCTCTTGGCCGGGATCATGATCTGGGCCTGGGCGCTTTGTCCGAGAGGTCCAAGCGCCCAGTAGAAGAGGGTCACGTTGTCAGGAACCCGTTCGTCTAGAGCTTGCTTTTGTTCGACCACGAGTTGTTTTTTGCTGGCCCTAGGCACGCCCGACAAGGGAGTGTAGCTACGGTACACTCTGCCGCCCGGCCATGGAAGTGTGACCACAACGCGATCTTTTTCGTGTCGGAGCCTGAGTGACGTTGCGGAGGTTGCAGGGTCGCTCGTGCTCTCGCTTTTTGAGGTCTGGATAGGGGAGGGGGAGGCTGTTTGGGGTGAGGGCTCTGGGGGCGAGGGTCTACTGGCGCTGTTGAGGCTGCAGCCGAGTAGGCAGAGCGAGAGAATAAAAAAGAGTCCGTAAACTCGGACTCTCTTGAAAGCACTGTGCCGAATGAGTTAGCTCAATTGGACACGGGAGCCAGTACGAGCGACATTTGGCGTCCCTGCATTGCTGGCTTTGATTCAATAACGCCTAGCCCCTCAACCTCACGACTGACTCGCATAAGCAGTTCTACGGCGAGACTTTGGTGGACGACTTCTCGTCCTCGAAAGCGGAGAAGAACCTTGACTTTGTCGCCACCCTTAAGCAGGCGTTCGACCTGTTTGCGTTTGACTTGAAAGTCGTGCTCACCGATCTTGGGTCGCATCTTGACCTCTCTCAGTGAGACGCTCTTGGCCGGTTTCGACTCTTTTTTCTGCTTGTCTCGCTCGTACCGCCATTTCCCATAGTCTAAAATCTTACAGACCGGCGGGTTAGCATTCGGGGAAACTTCAACCAAGTCGAGTTTCTTTTCCTTAGCTACTCGTGTCGCATCCCGAGGATGCATAGTTCCAAGATTTTTACCAGTTTCGTCAACAACCCGAACTTCTCGGGCACGGATCCTCTCGTTTAAGCGATGCTCAAAACGGGGGGTCTTGTCCTGACGACGACTTCCTTTTTTACCGATGGTGATCTCCTCTCGACCTGGTCCGACTCCGGACCGCCGACTCTATTATATCATTGCTTTCGATGCGCTGACATACATGAGCCTAAAACTCTTTTGCATTATCTCATTTGTCTATCTGTATGATTTACATCAGGATAATCTCCCTGGTAGGCCCAGTTGAAGCCAGACATTGGTCTTCCTTGGGAGAACTCCTCGAATTCCGTAGAGAAACCTCAACTTTTTTTTCCTCCTCGATTCGAGTCTCACTGACTCAAAAGCCCCTTCATTACCTAGAAGTTGGCTTGAAATCTAGAGTTTACCATCATTTCGTTGAAGCCGAAAGGATGTGCCGAGCGCTGGCTGGTTCCTGGAGATTCTCACCTCGAATTGCGAACCCGTTGCCTAGAAAAGCAAGATTCCCAAGCCGTGTTACTGGCTCGGGAATCTCGCGCTGGTCTCGTATAAGGTTTTGTAGAGCTAAACGAACTCGTTAGCTACACTGCTCAAAGCAGACCCTCGTGGTTTCGGGGGACTGCCCCAATGCTATAGAAAACTCTTCGGTGAGGAGTTCGAGGGACAGGTTGAGGTGCTTCCTGTCGGAATTGTTGAGCGAGCCCTTTTTGGACTTTAGGTCCTGTAGGCCTCGGACAATAGTGAGGAGTTGAAGAGGGTCTCCGCTGGCGAGACGTTCATTGTTGTTTCGATTCCGGACTTTCCAACTGGGGCTGAGCGGCTCCAGGCTTGAGGCCTCGGTTTCCAGGATCGCGGTCGCTCCTGAGGAGCTGATAGGTTTTCTCACTGTTTCCTCCAGCTTTTTGGCGGGCAGTGATATTTTTAGGTCTTCTCTGTCGAAGAAGAGCACTGCGAATGAGTACTCTGTGCCTAGGACGTTCTTCGTTTCAAAATCCTGAACGAGGCCGATTCCGTGGGTAGGGTGATAGATTGTTTCTCCGATTGTGTAGGTAATGCGCTTCCATCCTTTCTCAACATGGTGGAAGGCGGGACTCGAGGTGTCTAACGACATCAAAGGCCCGCCTCTGTGGTTGTTAACTTATATACTATATCACGATATGCACAGGCCTCCCAGTGAAGAGATGTACTACATGCACAAATCTAACACTCTTGCAAGGGTCTTGCCCGGGAGGCCTCTGGTCCGAGGTCCTCGTCAAAGACGAGGTTTGTCTAGGTGTGAGCCATAAATTCTCGATGGATCTCCTCGACCACTTCCGGGTTGGCCAGAGTGGAGATATCGCCGAGTTTGTCTCCGTCACCTTCAACGATTTTTCTGAGGAGTCGTCTCATGACTTTTCCAGATCGTGTTTTGGGTAGCCCCGAGACGAAGTGAATGCGGTCTAGTCCAGCGTGTGCACCGATCGCTTCGCGACAAGCGGCGCGCATGTTCTTTTCGACTTCGGGCGAGGCCTCGAATCCGGGTTGAAGAACGGCGTACACATACACTCCTTGGCCTTTGATCGGGTGGGGGTATCCGACCACGGCGGCCTCTGAAATCTCATCGACATTGACCAGCGCGCTTTCGAATTCGGCGGTACCCATTCGGTGCCCTGACACATTGAGAACATCGTCCACGCGACCGGTTATCCAGTGGTAGCCGAGGGCATCTCGCTTGCAACCGTCGCCGGTAAAGTAGTAGCCCGGATAGGTTGAAAAATAGGTCGCCACGTAGCGGTCGTGGTCTTCCCACACGGTCCGTGCTTGGCCGGGCCAAGAATACTCAAGACACAGTTTCCCTTCACCAGGACCGTGGATCACGTGGGCGTCGCTGTTGAGCAGAACAGGTGAGATCCCAGGTAAGGGAAGGGTCGCTGACCCCG
This sequence comes from uncultured Burkholderiales bacterium, assembly GCA_964630575.1. Classification (GTDB taxonomy): domain Bacteria; phylum Vulcanimicrobiota; class Xenobia; order Xenobiales; family JADMJV01; genus JAEXNA01. Next base: position 8,179 of record CAZVVF010000075.1, read on the forward strand.
GTGCGGTTTCCGTCGCTGGTGCGATCGGTGATAGGCAGATACCACCCGTCTCCGTTTGCCACCATGTGTCAACGATACTGCAGCGCCCTTTCCCTACAACGTGGAAGTACCACTTCCAAGCATCGGGATTGATCGGTTCTCCCACGGTTCCCAAGACTCGCAGGCTTGAGAGATCATAGCGAGTGACAAACTCCTCGCTCTGGGCAGCCAACGCCCGAAGCGCGGTGGGGGCCGTGTAGAAGATCGTCACCTTGTGCCGGTCTACCAGGTCCCAATAGCGACCAGCGTCAGGGTACAGCGGTGTGGATTCAAACATGAGACTGGTGGCCCCGTTGGCCAGCGGACCGTAGACGATGTAGCTGTGTCCGGTGATCCAGCCTACGTCTGCGACACAGGCATAGACGTCCTCTTCGCGCAGGTCAAAGACCACCTCATGGGTGTAGCTGGTGTAGGTGAGGTAGCCCGCTGTGCTGTGAACGAGGCCTTTCGGCTTGCCGGTTGATCCTGAGGTATAGAGGATGAAGAGAGGGTCCTCGGCGGAGCATTCCACGGGTTCACACACCTCGTCGGCATCTTTGACGAGGTCGTGCCACCAGATATCCCGCTCCTGGTCAAAATGGACCTCTGAGCCGGTGCGTTGGAAGACGATGACGTGGCGAACATGCCGCTCATCTTCGAGGGCTCGATCAACGACGGCCTTTAGGGCCAATGGCTTTCCACCGCGGCGACCTTCATCTTGGGTGATGACACACTTGGCTCCGCAGTCACGCACCCTATCTCGAAGAGCTTCGGCAGAGAAGCCCCCGAACACGACAGAGTGGATCGCTCCCAGGCGGGCACACGCTAGCATGGCGATGGCGGCCTCTGGAACCATGCCCATGTAGATGATGACGCGGTCACCTTTCTGGACGCCGGATGCCCTGAGACCATTGGCGAAACGGCTCACCTCGCGGTGCAGGTCACGGTAGGTGAGAGCTCTCGATTCTCCTGGTTCATCGCCTTCCCATAGGATGGCGGTCTTGTCGGCGCGCTCTGCCAAGTGCTGGTCGAGACAGGTCTCGGTGAGATTCAGGGTCCCATCACTGAACCAAGCGATGGATTCTTTAGCGATATTGTGATAATCGCCAACGAGCCCCAGGGTTGGCTCCTTCATCCACTTGACCTTACGTTTGGCGACCTCCAGCCAGAAGCCATCGGGGTCATTGGAGGCTCTGGTGTAGTGCTCCCGATACTGATCGAGGGTTTGAATTGGGGATTTGCTCCCGGAGCGCACCCTTTCTGGTACTGAGTATAGCTGATTCATTGATGGTCCCCTTCGCAAAGTTTTATCGCTGGCTTATTCCGGCAGATGGGCGAGGAACCTTTCAAAGCAGAACGCGCCGATAGGTATTGGGCCAGACTTCGAGGAAGCCTTAGCCCATGCACTGTTCCGCTTGCGGCCCCTCCACAGAAGCCGTTGAGGTCCACACCGTAGCTCTGGATGAGTGCGAGCCTTGCCGCCTTGAATCCGGTCAGAGTTCTAGCGAAGTGGAGTGAGAGAGAACAGTTTTGGCAAAGACCGACAGTAAGATTAAACTGGAGGCCTCCCTTTTGGTAAAGGATGGCTGTGACCGCTGTTTGGACGAGTTTCAACGGGTCTTGGCCGCTCGGTCCGGTATTGAGCGAGTTCATATCACGGCTGACCCACCAGCGCTCTGCTTGCACTTTGATCCCAGCCTGGTCTCTGTGACCGCCGTTGAACGGATGGCCCGAGACGTTGGTGGTGAACTTCAGGGGCAGTTCCAGCACCAGCGCTTCCGGCTGCTCTCCACTCACGCAGCCGACGCTGCAGCCAGCCTGGAGCGCCGGTTGACCGAACAAAAGGGAGTGTTTCACGCCTGTGTCAACGCCGCCTCATCGGTGATCTCTGTGGCCTATGATCGCGATGTCATAGACATCGAAACGCTAGAGAAGGTGCTTCGAAAGAGCGGTGTCGAGACAGAGAGACTCTCCGATGTCGGTTGTGGGCACAGCTCTCACAAGCACGACGACCACCATCATCACGATCACCATCATGACCACGACGATCACGATCACCATCATCATCACGACCATTCCTCTGGATGCTCCCATGATC
>CAZVVF010000076.1:0-10266 GCA_964630575.1 uncultured Burkholderiales bacterium
AAGCCTGGATTGTCGAGAAGGGTTTATTTTCGCCGATCTCTGTTTGCAGGCGGGCTGGGCCTACCTGCGTCACGAAGAGTTTGAGTCGGCCCTGGCGATCTGGCGTCGCTGTCCTTGGCAACAGGCCGTGGCCGGCGAGCGGCAGGCTATCGCCCACCTCCTTCAGGCCGCTTATGAAGACCGTTCCTTGGTCATTGGACCGCCGGCGGCCGACCTGTTGGCTTATGGGCGTCTGCCCTTGGGAGCGCTGCTAGCGACACTGGACGACCCAGCCTCGGTTCTCGGTCACGCCGCCTCCGGCGTAGGCTATGTGGTCGAAACGAGTCTGGTCCAGCCCGATGGCCTCTATCAACTTCGATTTGAGTTTGACCAGAGTACCCTCTTTTACATCTCTTTTTTGCCCACCGAGGTTCACCATCAGTTGTTGACAGCTCGGGCTTGCTTCCAAATGGGGGAGCCGCTGGAGTCGGCGACCTGGTTGCTGCGCGCGGCCTTTACCGCTCACAACCGTGGGCTGGAACCCGAGGCGTTCTCGTTTTTGGAAAAAGCCCTGCAATTGGCCCCTGAGAATGCCGCCGTGCAAGCCTCTCTCACGAACCTGAGGGCCAAAGGTGTGACTCCCACTCTGTTTTCTCGGGTGGTCATCGAGCGCACTCTGTTTCAGCCCGACATGGTGAAGCGTTGTGAACAACGACCCGAAACGCTACCGGAGCCCGACTCCATCTGGCTGGACCCCGATTGGACTCGAGGAGTTTCAGAGCCGGTTTTTGCTCGGGAGGAAGACAGCAGAGTCGTCAGTCTGGGGCTCATGGCGATGGATGTCGCAAGGCCCAGGATGCTCTCTGTCTCCGACCGTGTGAAGGCCTGGCCACTGCTGCTTCCAGCGGCTTGGAAGGTTCCCAGTCGGGTGGATACCAATCAGGTGGAAAGGGGATTCTCCAGGGTTCGAGGCTTGAGTCTTGAGAAGCTGGGGCTGTGGAAGAGTGACTATCGGCCGGTCCTGGCCGAGATGGTATCCCATTGGTCGCGAGCCGAATCCCAGGTCGCCGAGCCAGAGGTGATCGATTTCGCCTTGCCCAAGGAAGCTCAGTTGGTCCTGTTCGCCTGTTCTGAGGTGTGGCAGGTTCCGCTCTTTCTCGAGTTGGAGTTAGCGGAATTGAAGTCGACAGTGGTCCTAGCTGCTTGGTGGCGAAGGCTGCAAAGAATCTGGAACGCCCGTCCCTTCTTGATCGCCGACGATGTGATCTGGTTTCAGATGGACAAGCTTCCAGAGTCGTCTCGTCGAGAACTGTTTCTCGCCGATCTTCTGAGCTTCTCCAGTGATGTTGCGGAGTGCTTTGAGCCGGACATGATCCGTTCGGCGGGAGAGAATGCCCCTTTCCTTTTTCCCGTTCCCCTGCAGTTATCGTTTCCCGCCGCGCCGTAATGGCTCAGGGGTTGCTTTCCTTGGAGGGGCCCGCCCCCATGCCGGGTGTCACCTGCAGGTACACGACCTTCTCGTTTTCGATTCCCGCGTGCAGTCCGCTGACCCAGTCGTGAAGGACGTAGGATTGAGGGTTGCCGGACATCTCGTAGTCTGCGCCCGGCATGTTGAGCACGGCGTCAACGTCGCTGCCCACTCTGACCCCGTTGCGAGTCTTGAAGACCGGCGTGCGAACGGTGACCGAGACGACCTGCTCATTCTCAGCGTAGATTACAATGCCCAAGTTTTCATAGAGGTGCATGATCCCTTGGTCGTGCGGACGGAGTTGTCCCTTGCCGAGGAGCGTCACCAACTGGCTGGTTTTGAGGCCCAGGGTGACGGGTCCGATTCTGGTGCCGGGAATGATCTTATCGTCGTGGACGGAGGCCAAGGTCGGTGCGGATTCGATGGAACTCGGTGAGGGCGACTTGTAGACCTCGGTGAGAGTCGCGAGCAGAAATAGCAGCAGAGAAGCGATAAGAATGACTCGCAGTCCGATGAGAATGGATTTCTTCTGGCCAGGCTCTTCACTCACTCCTGCTGGCTTCGGCCAAGAGGCGGATCGTTCCTATAGGGCTACTTGTTATCAAACTAGATTTTTCGTACAATGGCAGCGGGGCTTAGGCCCTACCTCGGCGGATACCCCTCCCCCAATCCCGCCGAGGTTCTTGATTTAGTGTGGCCCCAGGTTATACTCTCGGAGTGTAATCTCAAAAAGCAGTTAGGTGAGCGTTATGTCCCATACCCAAGTCAAGCAGAATGAAAGACGATTTCGTCGAGGAGCCCTTTTGCTCCTCATTGTGTCGGCTCTTAGTGCCGGCTCCACTGCGGCTCTCTACTACGGAGTGAGCCCTCTCTTTTACGCGACTTCGCTCGCCGTCCCAGTGGTGACGGATATCGCGCTGAAGACGTATTTGGCAGGCTGGATCTTTCTAGAGAAGATCCGCTACTACTGGTTTCTCGCCTCTTTGGTTCTGGCCGCCGCCCTGGGGATCATCGGTTTTCTCTGCGGGACGATCTCGCTTTCTGGTAACGCTTTCCGTCACTCTTTTGCAGGCCGAAGCATCAGCAAGTTGTTCTCCGCTTTCGGCATGGCTCAACTCATGAGTTCAAGAGCGCTTTCGGCTTTCGGCTTGCTCTTCTATCTCTTGGACGCTGTGGTCTCCGCAGTCGTGGTACTGGCTCTTCCTCAGACCTTCACGACTTACTATTTTCTCCTCATGGCGAACCTGCTCGTTCACCTGATCGTCTTAACTTATCTTGGATACTGCTTCAGTGCGCGGATAGGTGGAGGTAAGGACTTCGAAAAAGAGGAGGCCTGAGTTCGCTCTCAGCGGTATCTTAGGCTAGTTCAGTATGGCATCGATAAAAGAGAGGCTCTCGCGGCCGGTCAGTGCGATCGTTATCGACCTCTTCAGGATCTTGGCTGGGCTTCTCATCGTCGTTTACTATATTCGACTGTTTCGTGAATTCAGTCTCTATACGTCGGAGACGGGACTTCTAGACCACGCTCTGCAGCGCGAACTGTTTTGGTTCACCAAACTCTCTTTGTTCTACCCTGGCTGTTCGCCGACCTATAAGATATTTTGGCTTGTTGTAGGTCTGCTGGGGGCGCTCTCTCTGACCCTCGGAGTCCGTCCCAAGCTGGGTGCTGCGGTCTCTTGGATCGTGGCGGTTTCGGTTCACCGTTGGAATTTCGCGGTCATCAATCTGGATGACTCTTCGATAACGCTTCTCTTGTGGTGGATGCTCTTTCTGCCCATCGGTCACACCCTCACGCTCTCTACTTTCCGGGGACGGTCGGATTGGAGGAGTGAGGCTCAGCGTTTTGTCAACGGCTTTTTCTTGCGGGCCTTTTTCGCCAACCTCTTTATCTATTACCTGACAGCCGGCCTGACCAAGCTGGCCTCTGCCTTGTGGCGAGAAGGCTACGCGCTCTATGTCGTGCTGAACCTGCCCCTGGCTCGGACCCAGGGGATGTGGTCGGTCGAGCATCTCCCGTTGCTTTGGCTGGGGAATCATTTCACCCTCATTATGGAGCCCCTATTTCCCTTTTTACTCCTTTTGAGAAAGGGGAGTCCGATCAAGTATGTCGGGGGAGTGTGCTGGGCTTTGTTTCATCTCGGTATCGCCACGAGCATAGGTGTCGTCTATGCCAATTTGACTCTCGTTCTGACCTTGATATTGGTCTTTCACGAAGAGCTGGGGGACCTGATTCGAAGGCGTGCCGGAGAGGGAGCATCGTTTCAGCTCCTGGAGTGGAAGGCGCCTCGAGGGACGCAAACCTTGATCGTCTCGTACCTGCTCGTGCTCCTACTGGCCATGCAGAAGGGGGTTCCCGGTTTGAAGGTGGCTTGGGAGCCTGCTATGGCTCTGCTCTACCTAGGCGGGGTGGCTCAAGAGTATCATCTCTTCGATTGGATAGATCGCTACAACTGGACCATCCATCACAAGATCGTTGTGATCCCAGAGGGTGGGGCTGAGTTTGAGATGCCCTCGACCGCTATGTTCGAGCACTCGATCAGGGGTTTTATCGTGCAGTCCTATCTGCTTCCTGTGCGCTGGATGAGGGTTCCGCGACCCCTCACCGGGGAGATGAGAAACAGTGTCCTAGAGAGGGCTGCCCAGCACTTCGTGCAGACCCAGTCAGCGACTTTGGGTCCGCGAGGCAAGGTGCTTGTCTATTCCAAGGTGGGCCGAGTTGAAAAGCGAGACCTCCTCAGTGAGGAGCTTTGGGAGTTTGAGCTCATGGAGTTTGAATATGACGGCGAAAGGGCGAGGATCACCTTCCCTCGCTTACCCTCAGCGGATCGGGAGCAGCCGTGAGGGACTATTGGGTTTTTGTTTATCTTCTGGCGATTCTGTGTCAGTTGCCGTTCTACTGGACCGAGGGAAGGGCGCCACTGTCTTACGATTTTGCCATGGATGATGCCGAGGTTCGCCTGCGTCAGGCGTCGCTCGATGCGGAGGGACTCGACGAGATCGAGAGTTTGCTGTCTAAAGCAGAGGCTCACCTCGATCGCAGTGATGACCAGTCGAGTCGGCGAGCTCGCATTGCACTCGACCGAGGTGTGGTGGCCTGGAGGCGAGGACGCTCTGAACTCGCGATCGAATATCTCAAGACCTCTAGAGAGTCTTTCGCCCAGAGCCATGGGCCCGATTCCTTCCACGTCGCAGCCGTCGACCTGCGGGTTGGAGAATTGCTGTTTCTGATGGGTCGATACGAGGAGGCACTGGCCCATCTCCAGGCCGGTCAGGAGAGGGTCCGAGAGCATTTCGGAGAGCACACAGCCTTTCCGGTCAGGATGGCCTTTCGCGAGGTCTCGTGTTTGGTCACGCTCAATCGAGTGGAGGAGGCCGCGGCTCTCGCCACTCGCTATCTCGCTGATTTGAGACAGGTCGCCAAGGAGCAAGACGATCAGTTCCTGGACCGCACGGGAGGCAGTCTCGATGTTCTCAGAGCGCGCGGTCTCTTTCCTGACCCACCGCCGGGCTTTAAGGAGTGGAGGCGGTTTTTGGTCGAGGAGAAGCGCGCTCAGGTCGAATCGAAAGCGGCCACCGATGAATAGTCCTGAACGCTTTCAGAATCTCGGGGTTCTAGAAGCGCTGCGCGATTTTCATCTGCCCGCTATTCCCTACGCGCAGATCGTGATATCGCGCTTGGTGATCGGGGCCAACTATCGCTGGCCGACACGCAGAACCACGATCTCAATCGACGGGTTGGAGCACCTGGAGGGCGATGAGCCAATGATGCTGGCCATGAATCACACCGACCGCTTCAATTATGCCCCCTTTATGCGAGAGCTGGACCAGCTTGGATTTCCGCCTCTGGCGCCTTGGGTCAAAGGCAAATACTATCAGAACCCCATTATTTCTCGCCTCCTTTGCTGGTGCGCCTGTATGCCGATTCCCTCGCGCGGTTTTCTGCTCGCCTTGGACTGGTTGGCACGAATGGGGCAAAAGCCGGATAGCCAAGAGTATCGCCAGTTGCGAGAATTGGGCGATGGGACTTGGGACGGTGGCGAACTGAAGGCGACCGTTTTAGAGTATTTGAGGCGTGCTCCTGGAGGCGGGGCCGAGGGGTTCTTCCCGGCCTTTCAAGAGCACTTCGAGGGGCTTTCCGGCGAGGTGGTTCGCATCAATGAGGAATCGATGGGGCTCGGTTATAGGCCGCTGGTCTTTCCCCAGGGGACGCGGAGCAAGCGATTGACGCGAGGGTTTTCCGGTGTGGTTCAGATGGCGCTGCACTTGGGTGTCCGCATCGTTCCCGTCGGGGTTTCTGGGTCGGACAACATCTATCCCGGTGACAGTCCTTTCTCGGTGGCAGGCCACGTTCACTACTCGGTGGGGGAGCCTTTTGACCCCAGGCAGAGTCGCTCGGATGCTCCGAGCAACTTTGTGCCCCTAACGATCCGGGCCTCTCAGGACCACGGTCCGGCCTTCGACCGGATCACCGCCGACCTCATGGAGCGCATCAACGAGCTCTTGCCGCCGGAGTATCAATTCGCCCCGGAGTCCGACGCTGCCGTAGCCGCTGGCGCCGAGCGCTTTCTCTGAGTTCTCAGGCTTTGCTGAAGGCCTCGGCAACGATCTTTTCCATGGCGGGCCGGTGGTTGAGGACCTTCAAGGCCAGGGTGAGTTGAGAGCGAGCGCGGGTCAGGTTGTGACCGGGGTACTGGGCGCCGAAGTACTGGTCGTTCTGAAGGTGGTCGGTGAAGAATCTAAGGGCCAATTCGTAGGTGAGCAGGTAGACGGAGTAGACCATTCGGTCGCGCTCCGTTTGGCTCGTCGTGTCGGCCATGACTTCGGCGTAGCCTTGGACGAGGGCTCGGAACCGGTCTAGGTCCACATCGATCTGGTCGAGCTCCTCGGTGTCCTCTGGCAGGGTGCAGATGGCTGTTCTGCACAGATCGCCGAAGTCGAGTAGCCAGCTTCCTTGCATCACGGTATCTAGGTCGATGACGCAGAGCACAGATTCCGAATCCTTGCGAAAGAGACAGTTGTTCAACTTGGTGTCGTTGTGACAAGCGCTCTGAGGGACGTGGGGAGCCAAAAGGCCGTCTAGCCCTAATTCCTCAAACCCATTCGCCGCGTGACGAAGTGCGTAGTAGTCGGCCAGGGATTGTCGCTCTTGGGAGCTCTCTTTCCAGGCCGTTTCCATGGCCTGAAAGCGTCGCGGCGTGTCGTGAAAACCGTCGATGGTGGGAAAGAGAGACAGAGAGGGATTTTCCGAGAGTCGCTTGCCGAATCGAGCGAAGGCCCGCGCCGCGTTTTTGAGGTGGGCTGGAGTAGGGGGCCGATCGTAGGTCACGCTGTTTTCGACGTGGATGCTGCATCGCCACGTGTGACCCTCGTCGTCTTTGAGAAGCAAGCCCTGGTTTTTCTGGTTTGGCAGGTAGGTCAGGGTGGGTTCACCTCGCTCGGCGAGAAACTCAGTCACTTTGCCAATGTTCTCCATCACTCGATCTAAGTTTGGGAAGACGTGGGCGTTCAGGCGCTGGAATACGTGACTTCCCGCCTCCGAAGTGACGAGAACTGTTTGGTGAATCAGTCCGCTTCCCAGGGGGGAGGCCTCAAACTGATCGGCCTCTGGAAGAAAGGCACGGACCACCTCGGGGCTGATCGTCATGACCACAGCTCCGCTGGGTAGAGTCCCTTGGCGATTCGTTCCTGCAAGCCGGCTACGACGATCTCTCTATCCTGGGGATAGGTGACTCCGAGCCAGGGCTCTTCGCTGACCTCGACTCTCACTTGTCCTTGTCCGCAAGAGCGCCAGTCGTCAACGGCTGCCGGGAGATAGAATTCCCCTTTGGACAGCGAGGCCTCGTCGCTGCCGAGTTGATCGAGATAGTGGCTGAAGCGAGAGCCCAGAAAGTCCATGAACGAAGCGTCAAAACCCCAGCAGTTCATGGATACGAGCGAATCGTCGGAGAACTTCTCACCGCTGACCTCATCGGTGATCTCGTTGGGGCCGGTTCGCTTGAGCTTGGTTTGCTCGACGATGCCGCCCAAGGTCTCTCCCTCAACCTGGCAGACCCCTCGTGAGACCGTTCCGCTCGATGAGAGTGTGTTGGACAGTCGAAAGCCCACCATGCAGGGTTGGGGGTGGGTCGAGGCAGAGAGGTGGTCCGCGAGCCTCTGAAAGGCTTGTGGTCCGTAGTAGTCATCGGCATTGATGGCGAGAAAGGCCGATTTGACTTTGTGGCGTGCCGCCCACACGGCGTGGCCGGTTCCCCAGGGTTTCTGGCGCTTACTGATATCGATCTTGTCGCTGTAGCCGCTCGGCAGGTCAGAGGCTTCTTGGTAGCAGAAGTCGATGGCGAGATCGCTCGGGAGCCGAGAGGCGATGGTGTCTCGGAACTCCTGTTCAAAGCTCTGACGAATGACGAAGACCACTCGCTTCACCCCCGCCTTGATCGCGTCAAAAATAGAGTACTCCATAATGACTTCGTTGTGGGGGCCAACCCCATCGAGTTGCTTTAATCCGCCGTAACGACTTCCCATTCCGGCGGCCAGGATTACCAGGGTCAAATTTTTCATGCGCGATCTTTCAAAAGCTTCCTAGCCTACCCTGCTATGGTGCCGCAGCGGAATGGTTGGGCCGGGAGATTTTCCCAGGGGGCCAACCCGCCCACAAACTCTTTTCTGCACAAATCGCCAAGGCCATACTATAGGTATTTCGTCGGAGCCTCGCTAAGATATCGCGATGCTAGCCGCTGCTATTCAATACAAGCCGGAGCGGGGAGAGTTGAATCACAACCGTGCTCGACTCCTGTTGCACACGCGCCAAGCCATCGAAGCCGGGGCAGAACTTGTGGTGTTACCCGAGATGTGCACCTCTGGCTATATCTTTTCGAACAAAGAATCGATCCTACCATTCTGCGAAGAAAAGGATGGACGCTCCGTTACGTTGTTTCAGGCTGAAGCTGAGCGGGGCGGAGTCACGCTGTGTTTCGGATGGCCAGAGTTGGATCCCCAGAGTGGGCTTCTCTACAATTCTGCCGCCGTGTGTTTTCCCGACGGCCAGACCACCGTTTACCGGAAGAATCTTCTCTTTGAGGCCGACGAGACTTGGGCTGAGCCCGGGAACACTCCCTATCCCACTTGGCGCAGTCGAGGCGGGCTGCTGTGTAGTCTTGGCATCTGTATGGACCTCAATGACGACCGGTTTATCGAGCATCTGCGCTCGACCCAAACCCGGGTTCTGGCCTTTCCTACGAACTGGCTCGACCAAGGGTTCAAGGTTTGGAACTACTGGGCTTGGCGCCTGCGAGATACCCAGGCCTGTCTGGTGGCGGCCAACCGCTACGGGGTAGAGGATGGAACGACCTTCAGTGGGGATTCGGCGGTGCTCGACGGTCGGACGCTTTTGGCTTGGACTGGCGCCGATGGGGATGGGGTCATTTTGGCCCAGATCCCCGATGAGCCCACCCCATTCTCCGCTCCCGATGAGGATTGAGGCAGCGATCCTTGCCGCTCTTCAGTCCGAAGCGCGTCAGGCCGCTCCCAAGGAGTGCTGCGGCATCCTCTGGCGACGTTCTTCCAGTGTGATTTGTGAATTCACTCCCTATCCTGGAAGGCTGTTTGTCGATCATTTTCGTTTCGCTGACGATTGGTGGATGAAGAGTCTCTATGATGGTCGCGAACGGTCCTGGCGCTTTGCCGGTATCTATCATTCTCATCCGGTTGGGCGAGAGCTCTTTCCCAGTGAGGCGGACCTGAGTGGGCATCCTCCTGGCACTCTGAGTCTCATCGTTGACGGGGGGTCTGGGGCTCGAGCTTTTCTGTTAGGGGCGAGCGTTGGAGCGATCGCTGAGAGGTCGATTTGCGTTGACGCTTCGAAGGACGAAACATCTGTTTCTCAGAATGGTTTTTTAAAGTAAAATATAATGTGCGCACCAGGCTCTCACTGAATCTTCAGGAGAGACCGCTCGCGTTTACAGTCCCTAGTTTAGTTTGATACAGACTGGCCCCTACCTGAAAGGAGGGTACCGATGTCCACGGTTCTCAATAGTCATGCGCCCACGAGGCGCAGAAGTAAGTTTCGGCTCCAGCAGTTCGAGGCGATGAAGCTGTCCGGCGATCCCATCGTTATGGTGACAGCGTACGATTCTACGAGTGCGAAATTGGCCGAAATGGCTGATATCGATGTTATCCTGGTAGGCGACTCTGTCGCCATGGTTTGCTTGGGTCACCCCAATACGCTGCCTGTGACTCTGGACGAGATGTTGCACCACGCCAAGGCTGTGGCCCGCACGGCCCAATCCTCTTTTTTGGTGGGCGATATGCCCTTCTTGAGCTATCACGGAACTCCCGAGGAGGCCGTTCTGGCGGCTGGTCGCTTCCTCAAAGAGGCGGGAATGGATGCGGTGAAGCTCGAGGGTGGAGTGGAGAGGATCGCTGCTGTAGAAGCCATTGTGAAGGCCGGTATTCCCGTGATGGGTCACCTCGGGCTCACTCCGCAGAAGATTCGTCAGTTCGGTGGATTCAGGCCTCAGGCCCGCACCGCCAAAGCTGCTCTGGCTCTGCTCGCTGATGCCAGAGCCCTGGAAGCGGCCGGGGTGTTCTCTCTGGTTCTAGAATCGGTTCCGGCTGAGGTGGCTCAAGCGGTCACCGAGGCGCTCTCCATCCCGACGATCGGAATCGGTGCGGGTGGGGCTTGCGACGGACAGGTTCTTGTGTGGCACGACATTCTGGGTATGGATGACGACTTTTTGCCTCCCTTCGCCAAGGCTTATCGCCGTGTTGGGGCCTCTATTGTCGAGGGGCTCCAAGAGTTCGGTTCAGAAGTGAGAGCTCGGACG
>CAZVVF010000077.1:0-10259 GCA_964630575.1 uncultured Burkholderiales bacterium
CCTCGCTCTCCTCATCAGGAACGTAGGTCATCTCCATCATGCGTGGCGAATTGTCAGCCCCTTTGCCGACTGTGACAAGGCCGGCGTAGCCGTGGTCCTTGAGTTGCTTGGGTCCGAAAGATTGGAAGCTGAACCCGTGCGCGGCAGAGAGTTTCTTGGCGTGTTTGGCAAGATAGTCTGGAGTGCAATCGGCCGCCGGTCTGGCGACCAGGTCGCGCGCCATGTTGACGCCGTCGGCAAAAGCGCGGCCAACTTGAAGAGCCGATTCGTCGAGTTCTCGAAGAGCAGCCCAAACCTCGTCGGGCACCGTTGGCACGCTCTCAGGCACATCCGCTTCGAGGTTCTCCTGGCTATCGGGCTCGGTCTCTTCAGACTCCGAAGCGGCCGAACTCGAATCGCTCTCTTCCGCGGACTCATCCTCAGATACGGAAGCCTCCTCAGAGGCTGGCTCCTCAGCCGAATCCTCAGCGGACTCAGAGACCGCTTCTGCCTCTGCGTCGGCGGCTTCGGATTCCGCCTCTTCCGGGTTGTCCTCCGATGCCTCAGCTACAGCCTCAGCCTCGGAGTCTGCCTCCGACTGGGGGCTCTCTGAATCGTCTGAGTCAGCCTCCGCCTCAGTCGCTTCGATGGTTTCCACCACACTCTCGCTTGAGGTCGCCTTGTCTTCAGCCAGCGTCTCCACGACAGGCTCTGCCACCACCTCGGGCACAACGGGTTGCGGACTCGCAAGGCAGAGAATGAGCTCCATATCGGCATACGGGTCAGCTTTGTCCTTCTTGTAGTCGCGAAAGCTGTAGGTTCCAACCAAGCTGCCCTCAACGACTTGCTCTGTCAGTCCCTCGCCCTGATCTCCTCGGAGTATCAAGGCAACCTTCTTGCGCCCGGTGTCACAGGCTGCCTGAAGCGCCTTGGCCACGAGAGTCTTGAGGCTTTCCGTTGCGGTAAAACCTTTTAGAGTCGAGGTATGATAATAAACACAATCCAGCTGACGCTCGTCGTCCCACGAACAAGTGAAGAAAACTTCGCGACGCAAAGAACCGCCAGCGAAGCCGTCGGACAATGACTTGAGTCGAGTATGGACTGATTCAGGGACGGCCCCTACAAAATCAGAATAGGTGTCTCCTACGAAAACGACCAGATCTGGACACCTGTCCAACCAGTTGCCGCGTTCCACAGTGATATTCATATACTCTCCTTCGAGCCCAAAGGGCTTGTCCTATATCTCCATAGGAGACAACTCTCCAGTCTCCTAGCTTGGAACGGAATTTTTCCCGGCCCAAGAAAAAACCTCTTGTCTGATCGCTTATCCCTTTTTGAGGAAGAACTTCCACCCATGCGACGAAGCTTGAAGCTTATGGTCTATCTGAGCATTGATGTGGAAGCATCAGGACCCTTCCCGGGTATGTTTTCCCTCGTATCTATCGGTGCCGTTGTTGTAAAAGCGGACAAAGACAGTCATTGGTCGGTAGACGAATCGGTTACCTTTTACCAAGAGCTGAAGCACCTTCCTAAGGCCGACGAGTTAGAAGCGGCTACCAATATCCACGGACTCACACGGGAGTATCTGGATATGCACGCCCGTGAACCGGCCGAAGTGATGGAAGATTTTGCAGAGTTTTTTGAAGACCTGTTGGCGCGTCACAAGAAGGTCGTACCCGCAGCCTGGCCGGCCTCGTTCGACGCCCCCTATGTGGGCTGGTACTTGCAGTACTTCCTGGGGGAAAACCCCATGGGCTGGAGCTGTTTCGATATTCCTTCCTTCGGAATGGGGCTTTTCCAGTGCCACCGCAACGCCTTACGAAATCTCATGAAGAAAGCCGGAATTGAATTCGGTAACAACCCCAACCAACACAACGCGTTAGCCGATGCTGTAGAGCAGGGGCAAACCCTAGCTCAACTCCTCAACCACGCCAGAAAAGTAAGAAAGGAAAAGCATCAATCCTAAGGGCCTTCGACTGGGATTGGGCTAACAAAAACAACAATGAGCCTCAATAGAAAAAGAATTCAAAGCGCCTTAGTCTTCGCCCTTGTGATGTCTCTCGGGCTCACGGCCCTCTCCGAAAAGCGACCGGAGAAGAAGGAAGGTTCGCCCTCCATTTCCGTCATGGACTCAACCGAAGCCCAGTGGGGTCGACGCAGCATCAACGATAGCATCTATCGAGGATACACGGTCAATGCGGTTTACTTTGAGCGAGGACGGCAGCGCCTTCCCGACAGCTTTGACATGTACAAGGCCACCCCCGTGGACAGTGACACCATCCTTCACTCCAACGTCAAGGAAAACCCCACCACGATCAAGGTCAACGGCAAAGAGCAAACACTCCCTACCGACTGACCCCGACCGCCTATCGAAACCTACTGCGCGGCCCCATCGAGATACTGCAAGATATTGGCCGTGTAGAGCGAGTTGACCGCAGCGACACGAGCTCGAATGGATGCGAAATTGGGCATCTGGCGTAAAACGTCTGCGTGATACTGAAAGTACTGCTGCACCGGGAACGTCTCCCAGAGGTTTTCGCTGCGCTCGAAGAGTTGCAGAACAGACTCTAGAACCTCAGGGTCTCCAGGCTCGCCTACAGCCATCGAGAGCAAGGCTTGGCGGCGCATGATAACGCTGTTGTCTTCGGCCACAACCGTCATGAGGAAACGCTCGACCTTTTCGTCGATCTCGGGACCTGGGTCCAACGGCGACGAGTTCGGCAACGAGTAGACAATGCCCAAGAAGGCGATGGTCTCCCGTTTAGGGAGCAGACTGTAAGCCTCGATCGAGTCGTTTATCCATCGCTTCAGGTCCGACTGCAGGCCAACGGCGCTCAGTATGGCGCTGTGATCTTCGGCATCGTATGGAGCCGTATCCCGGTCGTCGAGTCCACGATAGTAAACCTCCTGAGAGCCGCTGGGGTCTCTCACCTTGAGAATGGCACCCTGATTGCCAACCACGAGTTGCTTGAGCTTGGTCTTGAGAATCGCCACTCGGTCCGGTGGAACCCCTATGGGGTCTTCGGCTGGCGAAACGGTGACGGTTTTCGTCTTGGCGTCATAGTTGACGCTATCCCCGAACGCATCGGCTACAAAGCGGAGCGACACATAGGTATGACCCTCAAAAACCTCTGGAGGGCCGTCCGTTTTAATCTTCTTGCCATTGACGGTTGTGTCGCCTGTTTTCGGGTCGAGGATAACCACTTGGGTCCCTCTCTGTACGAACACCTTACCATTCTGGGCTCGAACTTCTGCTCCCATCGCCTGAAACACCGTGCGCATCGGCACAAAGATCTGGTCTTTCACCAAGATCGGTGGAGGTTCTGGCGCGAGTTTCGTACCGTTGATCAGCACAGCCACCTCTACGACTTGACCCAAACTGGCTGCGGTCAATAGAAATACCAAGGTTGCTACATGAGTTAAAAATCTCTTCAACATAATCTCCTCAAGGGTGTCTCACTGCGGGCGAACACAGGGGTCGGCAAAAAATTAGCTAGACAGTCTCTTATTGCCCGGGCCCTCATGAACCCAAACCTGAGGGAAAAGTTCCCCTCGCGAGGGACAACCAACTGACTAAAGTGGGAAATCCTCGATGTCGTCAAGGACTTCAAAGCCGTCATCGGGAGGCCGGACCCGTCGTGTTGCCGGCGGAGCTTCACGATCCTCTTCAAGGTTCTCAAAGGCCGCGAATCTCTTCACGAAAGAGAGTCGGCAAGTCCCAACTGGTCCACTTCGCTGCTTACCGATGATCACTTCGGCGATACCGATATCCTCGGTCTGAGGGTTGTAATATTCGTCTCGATAGATGAAGGCCACGAGGTCTGCATCTTGCTCGATGGCGCCTGATTCTCTCAGGTCGGAAAGTCCAGGTCGTTTGTCCTGTCTTTGCTCCACTCCACGACCGACCTGACTCAGAGCGATCACTGGAATGTTCAGTTCTTTGGCCAACATCTTGAGCTGGCGGCTTATGGTAGAGATCTCTTGGGCACGATTTTCAATCTTGGTACCCCCCTTCATCAACTGAAGGTAGTCGATCACAACCATGTCCAGTCCGTGACGCTTTTGCAAACGGCGACATTTCGCTTTCATCTCAAGAGGTGTGATAGCAGCCGTATCGTCGATGAAAAAGGGAGCCTCGTTCAACTGATTCATCGCCCGGGTGATGGCTTGCCAGTCCTCTTCGCGCATACGACCGGTGCGCACGTCCTGGGCATTGACACGAGCCACGGAACACAGAACCCTTTGACACAGTTCGGTCGCTGCCATCTCCAAGCTGAACATAGCCACCGTAGCAGGACGCTTCTTGTTGAGAATGATGTTCTGCGCCATGGACAGCACGAAAGCGGTTTTCCCCATGGAAGGACGAGCCGCCAGAATGATGAGGTTGGACTTCTGGAATCCCGCCGTCATCTCGTCGAGGTCGCGAAAACCGGTGGCGATGCCGGTGATCTCTTCCTTCTGCTGGTACCGCTCGTAGAGCTCGTCGAATGTATTCTCAAGCACCGGCTTGATGTGCAAGAGCTGTTGCGACTTGCGCGTATCGGCGACGGAAAAAACAAGCTCCTCAGCCTTGTCGACCTTGTCGGCAACAGCGACTTCACCGTCTCCGGCCAATCGCTGAATGGCCTGCCCAGCTTGTTGGAGTCGGCGCTCGGTGGCGGTTTCTGAAACGATTCGCGCATAGGACTGAGCGTGCGCGGAGCTTCCCACAACACTCACCATGGAGTCGAGGTAGGCTGCCCCACCAACGAGCTCTAGCTTATTCAGGTCCCTGAGGATGTTGCACACCGTGATCAGGTCGATGTTGGAGTTCCCCTCGGCCAACGTCAACATCGCCGAATAGACCTCGGAGTGGGATTCACGATAAAAATCTTCCGGGCCAGAGAGAATCTCTGAAATTCGGTCGAGAGCCTCGGCGTCGATGAGACAGGCTCCTAAGCAAGCCTGTTCCGCCTCAATGTTGTGAGGCGGAATGTGCAGTCGGCTCACCTCTTGAGCAACCCGATCCGAGTTATTCTGGGTACCAAAACCTAGGGCCATGCTCTAGAGAAAGTCTCCCCATAGTTTGCTAAAGGCATCCTCAATTGTGGCCACGGGAATCACGTCGACATCGGGAAACAGTCCCTCAACCTCGGCTGCATTCTCGGCCGGAATAAAGACCTTCTTAACTCCAGCCTGCTGGGCACCGTGGAGCTTCTCCACAACCCCGCCAACCGGCTTCACTTTCCCGTGCAGGCTCAACTCTCCAGTCATAGCGATATTCTGCGGAATGGGCTTGTCCTTGAGGGAACTCGCGATGGCCGTGACCAGAGCGACACCGGCACTCGGACCATCAACCTTGGCTCCCCCGACAACGTTCACATGAACGTCGTAGTCAACCAAGTTGTCGCCGAGGACTCGTCGGATCACCGACGTCGCGTTAAAAAAGGAATCGTGAGCCATATCTCCTGCGGCGGTGTTGAAACGGTGGCTCCCCTTGCCCTTTTCCATACTGGGAAAGACAGCTGCCTCCACCGCTATAGGAGAACCAAGAAAGCCGATCACACCGAGCCCGAGCACCGCGCCCACCTCACTCTCAGAGCTCGCCATTGTGGCGTGAGCCGACTTCTGCCGACTCGCCCTCAACACGGCGCGAACGTCACTGGCTGTGATCGAGATACGCTTCAGAGAGCCCTTTCTCTTGCTGCGACTGTTGCGCAGATAGGCGCGCCCATAAGTGTCGGCCAGAGTGCGGACAGCCTTGCGGCCCTCAGCGGTGTACTTCGCGATCAAGGGTGGAACATCGGGGTCCACACTCACGCCCAAACGCTTTGCCGCCTGCAAGACGATCTCTTCCGTCTGGCTAGGAGAGAGGGGGTTAAAATAGACCTCCGCGCATCGGGAGCGGATCGCTGGGGTGATCTCCTCTGGGGACCGTGTGGTGGCTCCCACCAGTATAAAATCTGCGGGTGCGCCTTCGCTAAAAAGCTTGCGAATGTACTCGGGTACCCGAGGGTTATCCTCATCAAAGTAGGACGATTCAAAGAGAATCTTCTTGTCTTCCAAGACCTTCAAAAGTTTGTTTTGCAGAATGGGTTCGAGCTCGCCGATCTCATCGATAAAGAGAATACCACCGTGCGCCTTCGTCACCAGCCCGACCTTCGGCTCGGGGATACCCTCCTCGCCCAATTCCCGTTTGGAACCTTGGTAAATCGGGTCGTGGACGCTGCCCAAGAGCGGATTGGTGATCTCGCGAGGGTCCCAGCGGACCACGGTGGCATCGACCTCCACGAAGGGCGCCTCCTCCTTGAACGGCGTGTGCGCCATCTTGCGGACCTCATCGAGGATGAGTCGGGCGACTGTGGTCTTACCAACACCAGGCGGTCCGTAGAGGATGACGTGCTGAGGAAAGGGGGTTCCAAGCTTGGAAAAAAGGCTCTCAACGGCTTCCTCTTGTCCAACCACTTCTCGCAAGACTTGAGGGCGCATCAAGCGCAAGGCCGTGGTGTCGAGCCCTCGCTGCTCTAAAGCCTTCAATTCCTCAAGCTTGCGAAGCGTGGTGCTCGTCTCAGGACCGATGTCTTCGCTGAGAGCTTCCCGGCGAAGGTCCCTGAGATAGTCCCGGTGCCGGTCCTCCATCTTGGTCGCAATTTTGCGATCGAGACTCTCCTCCACAGTGCGCATGGCCACGAGGTCTGCGATCTGGTCCTCGAGATCTAAGAGAATCTCATCAGCGGAGCCGCTACTCGAACCCTCTACAGTGGGGTCCTCGTAAACCAGGCGCTGGAGGGCGGTCAAGCGGTCCGAGAGATCCTCGGAACGCAAGAGGGACAAAGCCTCAAGCTTACCAGCGCGCAGAACCAACTGATCAGGCCCCCACAAATTGGACAAGAAGCCAAGTAGAACGCGAGTCTGGCGCTCCAACTCCGGTGCGGGGAGTTCTACGGTATCTTCGAGGGTGAGGAGCTCCTCCTGTAGCAAGTTAGCTTTCCTCTGCTTGAAGTGTAATCCTGAGTTCAGCTTTCACGCCTTTAAAAAGACGCGCCGTCACTTTGTGCTCTCCTAGTTCTCGAATAGGTTTGGGAAGATGAATCTTCTTCTTCTCTATGGACTCACCAAGCTGTGCTTTGACAACTTTCACAATATCAGCAGAGGTCACAGAGCCAAACAGCTTGCCACCGTCGCCGACCTTGACCTTGATCACAAGGGGCTTCTCCCCTAGCTTCTTAGCCACCGCCTCGGCCGCTTCAACCTCGCGGGCGTACTTAGAAGACTTGTCCGCCAGCTCTTTCTTTTGCCTTTTTACGGCACCCTCAGTGGCCGGCGAAGCGAGCCTTTTGGGGATCAAGAAGTTCTGTCCGTAACCATCGGAGACGTTGACCACATCTCCCTTTTTGCCGACCGACTTGACGTCGGCCAATAGGATAACCTTCACTCGTTCAAACTCCTAGAATGGGATATCGTCGATTCCTAAATTATCATCGGCTGGCGGGAAGCCTGCTCCCGCGCCGCGGTCATAACCGCCTCCACCGCCGCCGGATCCACCGCGATCATAGCCGCCACCGCCGGATGCGACAGGAGCCGGTTCAGCAGAAGTGCGTCGAGCACCACCACCACCGCCACCGCTGCCGCCACGGTCGAGCATCTGCATATCGTCCGCTACGACATCAAAGGCTTTCCGTTTGAGGCCTTCTTTGTCTTCGTAGGTTCGAGTTTGAAGACGCCCCTCTATGGAGACGAGTTTGCCTTTATGCAGAAACTCGTTACAGATTTCGGCCAGCTTTCGCCAAGCCACAATAGGAATAAAATCAGTCTCGTCGTTCTTGCTGAACTTTCGGTCCACCGCGAGCGTGAAATTCGCTACCGGTGCTCCACTAGGTGTGTAGCGGAGTTCAGGGTCGGCTGTCAGTCGACCTATCAGTATAATTTTGTTTAACGCTGCCAACGTTCTTGCCCTCACTTACATTGGATATCGACAGCCGTTTTGGGAACGTGAAGCTACTTCCCTTAGACAATGACTATCGCGAGTCGCAACTGGAAAATCCAGAGGAGACTCTAAAAACGCCCCAACTTTCCAGGGCGTTACAAGTCTTCTCTCCTCAGGTCAAATATACTTCAAGGAGTTCGAAGAAAATTCATAAAACTTAAGAGGCTGTGCAGCGAATCCGGTCGAGCCCACTGTTGGACGCATCGGATCGGCACACAGCCTCTTTAAACCCCTTCACCGGAGCAAGACGCGCCGGCGAGGGAGTGTTTGCCGCCTACTTGGTAGCTAAGAAGAGCGAACGCAAGACATCGTCTGATAACAACATCTGACGTCGAACTTCAGCCATAGTGTCAGGCTTAGCACCGAACTGCATGGTCACATACAGGCCTTCACGTCTACCCTTCAACTCATAAGCGAATCGGCGCTTGCCCCAAGGCTTCACTTGGCGAACTTCACCCTCGTTGTCATTAACAATGGTAGCGAACTTCTCCATGATTGCAGTGCTAGCTTCATCACCGAGCTTGGTGTCTAAAATGTAGGTTACTTCGTAACTATTCATGTTTCATACCTTCCCTTGGACTTCGACTCGATTCCTAAACTGTGTCTCAACATCCTAGACTCGAGTGAGAAGGGTCCATCTTTATTAAGAGCGTGAATCATAGCACCTCAGCCAGGTGCTGACAAGGCCCATTCGAGCCCCGTTTAGGTGACGACCCCGAGAGCGCTCAACAGTCCGAGATAGAGCGTCGCCAAGATCAGCTGCACAATAGCAAAGGGAAGAGCCATCTTTACGAAGCCCAAAAAGCTGAGCTCAACGTTCTGCTTTTTGATCACCGTCATGGCAACAACCGTCGAAGCCGATCCAATAGGCGTCATATTGCCACCCAAGTTCGCCCCAAAAATAACAGCCCACCACAGCGACGAAGTGGAAACGACCTCGCGCAAGGACAGGATCTTGGCCAACACCACGGCCAGTGGAATGTTGTCGGTCACCGAACTCGCAATCGCCGCAGACCAAGTCACCGCCGTGGTCGCGGCAAGTCCAGGTAGACCTATCAACACCGTCAACCCGTCACCTATCGCTTCCAAAACTCCAGCCAGTTCCATCACTCCAATAATAACGAAGAGTGAAGCGAAGAAGATGACCAGCGACCACTCGACCGTGTCGAGTGCTTCCTCAACCTTGTGCGGTGCAAACAAGAGCAAAAACAGGGCCGCAGCACCGAGAGCCACCGCCTCAAGACCCAAGTCTTTGAGAACTGGCAGTTGAGATTGAAGAGCAAAGCCGAGAATAACCATGGCCATACCGATCCACGCCACAATAAAGAAGCGCCGGTTTTCTACAACCTCATTTTCGTCGAACTCGTCGACCCGCTCCTGAGCCTTCAAGATGGCTGCCTCATCGGTCAACTTCTCGATCTCTTCGAAGCGTTTCTTGGCCATCATCACGGTGACAGCCGTAGCCAGGATCACGTAGGGCGAAGCGACCATAAAGAAACGCACAAACGAGATCCCCGCCGTATTCCCGACAATAATATTGGGAATGCTCGAAATGAGGGTTAGCAAGCCGCCGACATTGGTCAACAAACCCTCTACAAAAAGAAAGGGCAAGACCTTCAGTTCCAACCGCTGACAGGAGACAACGGTTAGAGAGCCCACGATAATCATAGCCGTGACGTTATTGAGAAAGGCCGAGAACAGCACGGTCAGTACGGAATAGAGAATCAACAGGCGGTAGGGGTCGCCCTTGCTCATCTTGGTCAACTTCAGCGCCGACCAAGTAAAAATTCCCGATCGAGAGGCTATCTCCACAAAGATCGAGGTTCCTATGATCACCCCGATGGTCGACCAGTCGACCACAGAGGCATAGAACGGTGGAGCCCCGTGCCCTCCCACACCGTGTTTTAGAAGTTCAAAGAAAGGTGAGTAGGCCAACGCGAGGCTTACCAAAGCACCGATCAAAGTGACGATCGATTTGTCCACAACCTCAGCGGACATGACCCCAATGATGAGGGCCAGAAGAATACCAAAAACCCACTTGCTCTTGTTGGTGGCCCCCCCGGTGCCCTTATAGATCTCCGAGGGGTTGTCGTGCTCCTCGTGACTCTCCACCGTCGGGTGGTCGTAGTCCACCGGAGTCGCAGATGGTCCCGGAGCGTCTTCGCTTTGGGCAACAAGAATGGGAGCCGTCTGCGGCCCGCGCGGTTGGGCCGATGTGCTCTGGAGACTAAAGAGACAGCACAGGATGGCGATCAATACCAACAGGCGCACTCCCTGTGCCCTCCAGTAGTGAGGGGTTCTCTCGCTTGGTTTT
>CAZVVF010000078.1:0-1839 GCA_964630575.1 uncultured Burkholderiales bacterium
GCTGGGTGTTGTGAAGGGCGAGCACGCCTGTGAGGTCGTAGCGCTCCTGTAGGATGCGGGCCAGGGGCTCGTTCACCGTCATGACCGCGTCCGTCTCTCGGATCAATCTCTCTTCTAGACTGTCCCAGTAGTCGACGGCTTCCTGGGAATCGATAAAGGGTTGTTCGCTCCAGAGTTCGTGGGTGTCATAGAGCACGGGAACCTGGAGCTTGTGACCTAGCATGGTGGCGGCTTGTAGGGCATCCAGGTCGTGGGCTTGGCAAAGGTGGGGTCGCCAAGCTTCGGCGCGCTCAGCCCATACTCGGTTGATGCGGCTGATATAGTTCCAGTGCTCTCGTTCCTGCTCTGAGGCCTTGGCCTTGAGCTCTCGCTCTGGTTTGGGACAAGGTCGGTTGGGCTTGCGGTCTTGAGGCATGGGGAGTTCAGGCAGCTTTTGCTCTCGCGGTAGCTGGAGCTTTTTGGGGCGCAGGCGACCCATGATCTGGTCGTCGAAGAAGCGGGCGGCGTGCCCTCTTTGGTCTTCTCTCAAGAGTAGGTAGCCCTCTCGCTGCTCCTGAGTTTTTTGGCCCTTGGTCAGAAAGCAGTAGACCCTGACATCGTGGCCTTGGCAAGCCAAAGCCTGAGCTTGCTTGTGCACTCGTTGGTCGTGATTTCCGTCGTTGAAGACGAACATGGCGATTCGTTTGGCCACAGCTTTCGACTAAGCTCCGATGATGCGAAAGCCTTGAACGGCCAGAGAGGACGGGCGTTGACACATCATGAGTTCTTTTTTTCCGCCTTTTCGCAGAAGCCTTTGCCTTTGAGAAAGAGTTCGCTCCACCGATATCCATGGAGGATACGCCAGAGATCCCAAGAGCGGTCTTCTCCCTTTTGGTGAGACTCGAGTACGGCCAAACACGCGGACTCCTCGAAAAGTTCGCAATCCTTGAAGCTCTGAGAGTGGAAAAGGTCGCTGATCCAAGGTTTGAGGTCTTGGCGAAACCAGTTCGCCGCTGGTGTTGGGTAGCCTAGCTTGTCTTGTCGCTGTGTCACCGACAGCGGTAGACGACCATTCATCGCTAGGCGCAGCACCAACTTGGTGTGAGGCGGATCGATCTTGAACTGGTTGGGCAAGGCAAAGCAGAACTCCACCAAGCGATGGTCCAGAAAGGGGACCCTGGCCTCCAAGGAAAACGCCATGGAGCTTCGGTCCTCGTAGCGCAGCAGCGGAGGTATCGAGAATCGAGTCAGGTCGTCGTAGAGTTTTTGGCTGAGGGAGTTGGAAAAGAGGCGTTCGACGTTCATCCGGGTGGCATCTTTGCTGGACAATCTCGCCGCTAGGTCTCGGTGGAGCAGATCCGGGGTTTTGACCCGACCGGGCCTCTCTCTTTGAAACAGCTTGAGTATCTTGGGTCGCTTGGCGCGTCGAATGGCGCGCTCTGCCAAGGCGGTGTGGTCGATGCCGGTGACCTCACGGATGACCTTGCTCACCTGCAAGACTTGGTTCATGTCTTGCTTCTGGTGGCGTAGATCCTTGGCCAGCTCACTGAGAAACTCGCGAAAGTAGTGATGGTAGCCAGCTAAGAGTTCATCGCCGCCCTGTCCATCGAGGAGAACGGTGACGTGATCGCGCGCAGCCTGCATCACCTTCCATTGGCTGTAGAGACCGGGTCCGGCGGTAGGCTCGTCCTGGGCCCAGACGATGTTGTCAAAGATGTTCGGCAAGTCTTTTCCATCCGACTCGATGGGGTGTGCGTTTGTTCCAAATGTGTTGGCGACGTCGTCGATGAAGCGCTTTTCGTCGTAGCCGCGGTCGGAGTAGATACTGGAGAACGTTTCCACCGGTCGCTGGATAAGAGC
>CAZVVF010000078.1:1849-10259 GCA_964630575.1 uncultured Burkholderiales bacterium
GGCCTCCGCTGAGACAGGTCCCCACGGGCACATCCGAGCGAAGCCTCAGCTTTACAGAGTCGGCGAAGAGCTCTCGAAAGGCCTCGGCGGCTTCTTGAAGGTCTCGGGTTTGAGGAAAGGTGTTCTCTGGGGCGAGTCGTTGTTCGTGGAGGGGGATGCTGCTGGGCGATTCGACCTGAAAACTCCGCCAATCAGCCTTGGGATTGAGGCACCAATACCGCTCCAGCTTGAGGCCACTGGTAGAGACCATCATGGTGTGGGCTGGAGGCAGAATCTTGATATCCTGGTAAAAGGTCTCCCACTCATCGTCGGTGAGCCCTTCACCGTAGAAGCGGACCAACGTTCGCAAACGGGGTTGGCGCCTTGAGGGCTTGTGGAGCAGGGCTTTGATCTCTGAGGCGAATTCGAAACTCGAGCCATCTTGAATATAGAAAAAGGGTTTGACCCCTAAGCGGTCGCGGGCGCAAAACAGAGTTTGGTCACGAAAATTCCAAATGGCAAAGGCAAACATGCCATTGAATCGCTGGACACACTTCTGACCCCACTCAAGGTAGCTCCGCAAGACCACCTCGGTGTCGCAATCGCTGCGGAACTGATGGCCTCGTTTCTCGAGTTCGCTGCGCAGTTCACGGTAGTTGTAGACCTCTCCATTGTAGGTCATGGTGTAGCCGTCTAGAGTCAGGGGTTGATGACCAGCCTCGGTGAGGTCCAGGATAGCCAGACGGACGTGGGCCAACCCCACAGGCCCCTCCAGGAAGAGACCCTGGCCGTCCGGTCCGCGATGGGCCTGGACTCGATTCATGAATTCCAGCGTCTCCCGATCGGCGGGAGCGCCGTTAGAGTTCAAGAGACCGGCAATACCACACATGGTTTTCTAAGGTTGTCCCGCTAAGACTTCCGAGCGGGAAACGCCTGGAACAGAGACAGAAGCGATGGTGTAGTCGACGAGTTTCTTCTCTCCACCACTCTGCTCGACGATCAGTTTGGCGGCGTCGCCCAAAGGAACGGGGAGCGATTGGGTCATGTAGATGTCGTGCCAGACTTGGAAGGAGAGGAGGCTGAGAATCTTGTTGGCGAGATTCGCATCGCCGCCTTGAAAGCGGTCGAGGATACCCGCGACCTCGGTTTTGTCGAAGAGGTTGTGGCGATCGAGTTCAGCCGGTTGCAGCGCCTCCTTGGCGTAGTCGAAGAGCCAGCCTTGCAGCCACTGATTGACAGGCAGGACGAAGCCCTCTTTGGGACGATCGATGGCTGAGGCCGGTAGGTACGGTCGCGCTGCGGTCTTGAGGGCGACCTTGACGTCGCGATCGCGGATCTTGAATCGTTCCGGAATTCGGGCTACGAACTCCATCACTTGGGTGTCCAAAAAGGCCGTTCTGATCTCCAGCGAGTGGGCCATGGAGAGGCGGTCGGTAAAGGCCAGCACCTGGTCGGGGAGCTGGGTCAAAAACTCGGTTTCCAAGATGCGATTGGTGGGGTCGCCCGCTGAGAGGTGGCTCATGACATCCTTGAGGTGTGCCTGAGTGGAGAACTGAGCGAAATCTCCTCGGGCATCGCGAGAATACAGCTTTGTTTTGTCGTTGTCGGTGAATATGGCGAGTTTGTGTTTCCAGACCCAGTCTTGGGGGTCGGCGATCCTCTCCAGAAACTCGCGAGGCTGACCCTGGGCAAAGTGGCCCAAGTCACCGGGTTCGCGCCCCTCGGCACGGGCGCGACAGAGCTCGTCGATGGGTCGGGCTAGACGGTGGGTGAGGTAGGAGCCGAACAGTTCATCACTGCCATCGCCGCTGAGGGCGACTTTCACGTGCTTTGAGATCAAGCGGGCCAAGAAGTAGGTGCTGACGACTCCCGAGAACGGCTCGTCGAAGTGACTCAGGATAGCGGGGAGATCGCGTTGAAAATCGCCATAGTTCATCTGCTCTTCGTGATGGTCGGTACCGTATCGCTCGGCGATCTCGCGGGCACAGCGAAGGTCCAGTTCCTTGCCCGGGCTACTGGATTCTTCTGAGTATGTGAGGGTGAAGGTTTTGATCCGACCAGGGGCTACTTCCGCCGCCAAGGCCGTGGAGAGGCTGCTGTCGATACCGCCGGAAAGAAAGAAACCGATCGGTACATCGGATACGAGGCGGCGCTTGATGCCAACCTTCATTCGACGGATGAACTCTTCAGCGAGCTCTCGTTCGTCGAGTTGCCCCTCAAAGGGAGTCCAGTCCAGTCGCCAGTAGCGGCTGATCTCTTTGATCTGACCGTTTTTCCAGAGGAGGCGGTGAGCCGGCGGCAACATCTTGATCCCCTGAAAGATACACTGGGGGGTTGGAACGTTCTTGTAGCTCAGGTAGTGGTGAACGGCTTCAAGGTTGAGCCGTCTTTCGAAGCGAGGAACCAGGAGAAGGGCTTTCACTTCTGAGGCATACCAGAGACAGCCCTCGTGCTGCAGGTAGTAGAGAGGCTTCTTGCCCGACCGGTCGCGAGCCAGAACGCCTTGTTCCTCGGTCTCGTCAAAAACACTGATGGCGTACATCCCTTCGAGCTTCTTGGGGAAATCAAGGCCGTGTTCCCGATAGACGTGGGGAATTACTTCGGTGTCACCGTCGGTGACAAAGCGGTGGCCAGCCGATGTTTTGAGAATGTCTTCTCGAACCTCACGAAAATTGTAGATCTCGCCGTTTTGGGCTGCCCAGATTCGTTTTTCATTTTCCGATAGGGGTTGGCGTCCGTGGTCGAGGTCGATGATAGACAACCGACGCGCCCCTAACGTATAGCCCTCGCCATACACAACGTGTTGGTCATCGGGTCCGCGATGAGCCATAACTCGAAGCATCTTGCCTACTGTTTCCGGGTCTTTTACGCCAAAGACGCCAGCAATTCCACACATAATCTATCCTTGAGACTGAAGATTCGTGGGACCAGGTTCCAGCTTCTGAGCGTGGTCCCTTTGGTCAGTTGCAGAAAGAATCCGTTCTCATGGAGGTAAACTAGGTCACAGTGGACTAACCCTTCGCCCACTATGAGGCGCCTTTTGGTCACAGGAAGTCTGGCCTATGACTACATTTTAGAGTACCCAGGATTGCTCCAAGAGAGCCTGGGGCAGCTTCACGAGCAACCGCGCAGCAAGATCTTCTTCCATACCGAGCGCATGGCTAGGTTCTATGGCGGATGTGGAGGCAACGTGTCCTACACGCTGGGGCTCCTGGGCGAGGGCCCTCGTTTGCTCGCGATCGCCGGTGTTGATGCCAAGGATTATCTGCGACACCTCGAGGGTGTGGGAGTGGACTGTTCAAGAGTTGAGCAGATCGATGGTGAGAGTACCGCGACCTGCCTGATCGTCAACGATGAAGCTCAGAATCGCTTTGTGGCTTTCCACGGTGGAGTGGTGGACCGAGCCGCTGAACTGAGCGTCAAGGATGCCGTTGACGACGACATCGAGGGTTGCATCATCACCCCCGACGATGTCCCGGCGATGGTCAAGTTTGCCGAGGAGTGCCGAGAGCTTGAACTTCCGTTCTACTTTGACTTTGGCTCCCAGGTGACGTGGTTGACGGATGCCCAGCTGCGCGCTGGACTCAAAGGCGCGCGCGCAGCGTTTTGCAATGAGTATGAGTTCTCTGTCTTTCAAAGAAAGACGGGTTGGACACTGGATGCCCTCTTGGAGTACGTGCCCGTCATGGTGGTCACTCAAGGCGGTCAGGGCTGCCATCTCTACGAGCGCGGCCGAGAGAAGGTTCACATACCAGCTTGCCCTCTCAAGGATGGTGGACTAGACCCCTCGGGTGCCGGTGATGCTTTTCGTGCCGGTTTTGGCTTCGGTCGAGTCAGAGGTTGGCCTTGGCTCGCCAGTGCCTATCTGGCCAGCACCACGGCGGCCTTTGCTCTAGAGGCGCGGGGAACTCAGGGCCACCGATTCACAAGAGACATGCTCTTGGAGCGATGTCAGGCCGTCTACGGTGCGTTTTCGGGCGATCTTTTGGCCAAACTCTAGGCTCTCGCTCATCGTCTTCTTGGAGAGCCGCCCTCATTCCAGGCGCTGACCCGTGACTCTGCGAGTTGGGTTGACTCTTTCTTTGAGAATCGACTCAGGGCCATCGGCGAGTTGGACCTTTGGCAGGAAAAAGGCCGGCTAGAGGTTGCCAAATTGTAAACAACAAGACACGGGCTCTTCTAGGCTTCATACTAGGGTCAATAGTTCAATCGAGGAGATTTTATAGATATGTCAGTTTCGAGCGCCGCCTCCAAGCCCAGCACCCCTGCTGCTACCGTCAAGTCAGCTCCCCCTGCAGCTTCCGCTCCGTCGGCGCCTGCGGCCACAGCCCAAGGGGCTGCCTCGACATCGGCTCCCGCTTCCAGCCCGTCCGCTTCTCCAACTGACGCTGTCAAGATCTCCTCAGAGGCCGGTGCACCAGGCGAGACGGGCGCACCGGCCAAAGAGGACAATGTTTACGCGGGTATCGCCGACAAAACGACGACGGTGACGGTGGACCCCTACAAAAAGGGCAAGAACGACACCCTGGAAGGCATGCTGCGCAATCAGGGCTACTCTCTGCAAGATATCTACAACAAGGACGAGAACGGCAAAACCCTCATCGACCACGTGGCCAGCGCCAACAATCTCAAGAACCCCAACGTCATTCAAGATGGTGCCAAGCTCAAGATTCCAGGAAGGAATGACTCCGAATCTCTCTCGAGCATGGACCTCAAAGAAGGCGAGTCGCAGACCAGCGAGGTGACGAACAACGAAGTCGGTGTGGGTACCGAGTCCAAGATGGAGAAGAAGGACGACGGAAGCAGCGAGTTGGGCGTGAAGACCAACAATAAGCAGAATCCGGATGCTGAACTCTCGACCCAGACCAAGGTCGGAGAAGGTGGTCGGATCGATACCAACTCGACAGCCACCGAAAAGGGTGTTGAAACCAACACCGTGGCCCAGAACGCAGACGGGTCTGCGGTCACGCAAGAGAGGCAGACGGCAACCGCTGACGGCACGAAGGCACAATTTAGAGATATCGACAAAACAGGTGACAACCTCGATGTGAGGGCGACTCCTGAGCGTGTCGATATCGCCAACAAGGGTTCTGAGTCGGCTGGAGACGTGACCAACTCCGTCGATATCTCCGAGAGCTCGTCTGACGGGATCGTCGAAAATGGTGCGCGCTGGGTCGCTGAGAAGTTCGGTTTCACTTCGGAGCCCCAGGCCCCAGTGGACTTTTCAGGAGCCGGTGAAGTGAACGTGTCGAAGAACGACGACGGTCAGGCTACCGTTTCGGCGACCAAGGACGGGGAAGAGAGCGAACTGCTCAAGACCGCCGGGGACACCGATGATACCCTTCTTGAGCGCGGTGGAGAATTTGTCGATGAGAGTTTCGCTGCGGCGAAAGAGACGTTGACCGACCTGCTGTCGAGCGTGGGCAATTTTTTCAGCGGTCGAGACTCCTCGGCGAATGAGGCGGAAACCTCCAAGTCGGCTATTCAAAAGTAGACCCGCTGAGCTCGGCCGACTCTCATAAGGTGATTTTCGCTGGATTGAGAATGGGTGCTTTATGCCTGAATCTGATGATGAGCAGAAGCTCCAACTGTTAGAAGAGTTTGTCCGCGATCTGATCCGCGACGTTTTGGGAATGGCTCTGAACGACGAATGATCTGCTTGCGGTGTTCTGCCAAACAGAGTGAGCCCGGTGTGGACCGCTGCTCTTCCTGTGAGGAGGAGTTCAGGCCCGTCTCCGGGCTTTGGGGCGTCAACAATATCAGCCAGCTTCTCCTGAGCATCGAGTCTCTCAAGAGTGGAGAGATCGACCTCGACGAGTTTCGCGAGCGCTTTGACACCTTTCTGGAACTCTGGGAGCAGTTCAGTGAGAAATGGGGACTGAGCGAGGCCACGGTTCCTGAGGTCTTCTCTTTGAATAGGGCCTTGGATTCGGTCTACGGTACTTCTCTCCAGGAACTCGAGGACTCTATCGAGGAACTGAACCAGGCTCTCGATGAGGTGGATGGTTTGTCCCACGTCGATCCGGCCGCGCTGGATAGGATTGAGGACCACATCCGCCTTTTTTGCCGAAGGGTTTGTTCTGCCTGTGCGGCGGTGTTCACCAAACTCGAGAGTCGAGGCGGAGATTTTGCCTCGCTGCTGGATAATTTCGGAACTTGACTCCCCTCAGGTAGGTCCTCTATCCCCGGCTCAGAAGGGGGCCTTATGAAAATTTCAGCATACGGAAACCCCTCAGCGACCGAACCCCTAGCCCCCATGCAAGTAGAGCGTCGAGCCCTGACCTCCACCGATGTCAAGATCGATATCCTCTATTGTGGTGTTTGTCACTCCGACATCCATCAAGCTCGCAACGAGTGGAAGAACACTCTCTACCCCTGTGTTCCCGGACATGAGATTCTAGGGAAGGTCCTTGAAGTCGGCTCTGGTGTTGAGAATTTCAAGGTGGGAGATATCGTTGGGGTCGGTTGCATGGTCGACTCCTGTCGCGAGTGTCCGGCCTGCAAAGAGAACGAAGAGCAGTTCTGTGAAAAGGGTGCCGTGTTCACCTACAACGGTGCCGACAAGCATTCGGGCGGTCACACCTTCGGTGGCTATTCAGAGGAAGTGGTGGTGGATGAAGAGTTCGTCCTGCATATTCGTCACACCGAGAACCTCCATGCCGTAGCCCCTTTGCTATGCGCGGGTATCACCACATACTCTCCCCTCAAACGATGGGGAGCCGGTCCTGGAAAGAAGGTCGGAGTTGTGGGTCTGGGTGGTCTGGGGCATATGGCCGTGAAGCTGGCCTCGGCTATGGGGGCAAGCGTCACTCTGTTCACGAGATCCGCCTCCAAAATTGAAGATGCCAAAAGGCTTGGTGCCTCCGAAGTCGTCTTGTCCAACAATGAGGAGCAGATGAACGCTGCTCTAGGAAGCTTCGACCTGATCATCGATACGGTTTCTGCGAAGCACGATGTGAGCAGCTACTTGGGTCTGCTGAAGACCCACGCGGTTATGGTTTTGGTGGGAGCGCCCGAAGAGCCGATGTCGGTGGCGGCGTTCAATCTGATCTTTGGTTCCAAGGTTCTTGCAGGCTCTCTCATCGGAGGCATCGCCGAAACCCAAGAAATGTTGGACTTCTGTGCCAAGAATCAGATCGTATCCGATGTGGAAATGCTGGATATGACGCAGATCAACGAGGCCTATGAGCGAGTTCTCAAGAGCGATGTGAAGTACCGATTCGTCATCGACATGAAGACCTTGAAGAACTAGCGGGACCGATCGCTATGGGGAGGGCATCGGGTCTTTCTCACTAAGAAATCGCAATGAGATATTGTCTTGCGGGGGTCGCGCTCGTTGGTCTTTGCTTGGCTGGTTGCACAAACTCCGCCCAGCAAAATCTGACAGAGTGCGGCCACAATCTTGAGAGCTTAGGGTTGTCTATGGAGAGGTACTCCAAGGACCACGGTGGTCTGTACCCCCAGAGTTTTCTTCAGCTTGTTCCCGACTATATCGAGAATCTACCCGTTTGCCCGGTGGCCAAGGATGATACCTACAGCAGGTCTCTGGAAGTCTCCAACAAGGAGGCAAACTTCTCTTTCTATTGCTCGGGAGACCATCACCTGGGTGTGAAGCTGGATGAGGCTCTGGAAAAGACGCCGGCGGACTATCCCCGGTACACGGGCAAGGAGGGCCTCTTTTTGAGCCCCGTGGATAAGCGAACGCTGGTGGTGACCCCGAGTCCCAGTCCCACCAGTGGCGGGGATACGGAGATTTCCATCGTTGGTTTCTTTGGACAGGACCAGGAGTTCGTGGAGAGCCAACTCGGGCCGGCCGGGGAGTTCATCACACGCTCTGGTCCAAAGGATGCGGTCGTTGGTTTGGCTGATTACACCGAGCGAGGGGTGGAGGTGCAGTATTGGAACGGGAAGGTTTCCTCTGTGACACTCCATACCGAAGGTGGCGATTGGGCTGGCTACAGCGGCGTTGTGCCTGCAGGTCTTTCGCTGGATATGACAGCCGATCAGATAGTGGCCCAGTTGGGGGCGCCTGATGAGCGGCATTCTACCAGCGACGGTAGTCTGATGAACTTCACTCAACTGGGGATCAACGTGACCTTTCACAAGGACGGCTCTATGAACAAGCTGTCCTTCTGGAAAAAGCCGGACC
The DNA here is from genome assembly GCA_964630575.1 of uncultured Burkholderiales bacterium. Taxonomy (GTDB): domain Bacteria; phylum Vulcanimicrobiota; class Xenobia; order Xenobiales; family JADMJV01; genus JAEXNA01. The sequence continues at coordinate 9,978 of CAZVVF010000078.1, forward strand.
AGTAGATGAAAGAGTCCAAACTCTTCAGGACCCTGCGTCTCTACTTTGTGATCACAGTGGGGGCTTTTATCGCGGCCTTGGGGTACGCCCTTTTTCAAGTTCCCCACGGTATCGCAGCCGGTGGGGTGAGCGGCCTGGCTATTCTGCTCAATCATCTGGCAGGATGGCCTGTGGGGGTGATGGTCTGGGTGATGAATATTCCGATCATGCTGATCGGATTTCACTACTTGGGGCGCTGGAAATTCCTAGGCACATTCGTCTTCGGTGTGACGGTCTTTTCTT
>CAZVVF010000079.1:0-10221 GCA_964630575.1 uncultured Burkholderiales bacterium
CGATAGCATCGCTGGCAAAATTCTTCCAGTAGAGACCCCGAGCCGTTGCGAAAAAGCCCTCCTCGGCGCTCCCGAAAAGAGTGCCGTCGTAGAGCACGAGTGGGATATCGTCGGAGGCGGCTAACTTGCCACAGGAGCGCAGCGAAGTCTCTAGCTTCTTCGCGGGGATGTAGGGATGGAGATAGAGTTTGGGGTGCGAGCCAACGATCGCGACCGTGGCCGAGAGCACTCGTTCTTGATCCTGGTTGAGTCTCAGTGTCGGCGGAAGTTCAAGCGATGGAACTTGCTGCAAAAAGTTGAAGAGGTAGAGCAGAATCTCGTTCTTGAGCGTGACGTCTATGTGCCTGTTTCTGAAGTGAATCTGATCGAGTTTCAAAGCGGGAGGGTCCAGTGCGAGGTGTTCCCAGACCATGTATTCAGGGGCCATGAGAGTTCTTTTCCAGCATATTCGTGTTTTGCTTATGAGAAAACCGAGTTTGGCGTTTCCTAGAACCGTGTCGTCATAGAGGGCCAGAACCTCATCGTCAGCAGGGAGATGGTCGCGGTGAACCTAACGGGCATTCTCGGGTTTGTTGTGGGGAATCTCAGGGTTTCTGTAGAGACTCTCTCTTGGAAAGCAGGCGTTCATGAGTTGCTCCAGAGTGCTGGGGGCTTGTTCCTGGTGGTTCTGGAGCCAGTAGTAAACGAGGTCGATTCGCTGCTCTATTTGTCTTTCGCTCAGGCCTGCCGCAGAGAGTGCGACTTTGAGTTCGGACTTGGTGATCTGCTCGGCGGCACGGGCGATCCATTCACGGAGCTCGGCGAGGATGTATCGGTAGGCTTCGTTTTGAACGACCTGAAACTCCGAGAGGTCGGTGCTGAGCTGTTCGGCTGAGACCAGCACCGCGATACCGGGGTGCCCTAGGTCGTCGAGTGCCTGGGGCTCCAGAAGCACACCGTGCTTTACGAAGCCAAGATACCCAGGGCCCTTGAACACCGGACGTATGGCCAGAGCGGCCATGGTTGAGACCAGCGTTTCGCAGCTTGGGGTGTGGAGCAGTATTGGAGGGGCGTTCTCGGCGTCCTTGCCGTTCCAGACTTTGAGGAGTTCCCGCTCCATCAGGGTGTAGTGAGACCCAGACGGTAGCCTCACCACCAATTCGCCTCGGTTTTCGCTGATCTTGTCGAGAAGGTTGTGGCGGTGGCTATCTTTTCCCAGTCCGATGTAGTCTGGGAAGGGATAGCGAAAGGAGTCCCAGCGTGTGGGCCGGATAGCTCGACCATCCAGGAAAACCTCGGTTTTTCCATAACCGCAGAACCTTGTCAGCTCGACAATCTCGTTGAGATAGACGGTCCCTTTAAACCAGTCGATGAGCTTTCGTGCTCTATGAGCCACAAAGCGAAGCTTCTCGCTTCGCTGCGGCTTTGTCGTTACGGCACCCTCGTTGAGCAGCACGGTTCCCCTTGGGGTTTCCCAGCGTATTTCACGCATGGACTCTGCGCTCGAGGTCGCAGCGCTCAACCCAACAGCGAGATGTCGAAGGGGCGACTCCGGCAAGGAGTGGGCTTGGACCAGCGCGGCCAGAACCGTGTCTGGCGAGCAAAGTTGCTCGTCAGTCGAATCGAATTCCACTTCGAGAGTGCTCCTGGAGGCGGTGACTCGAACCTGATCGGCTCCGCAGAGATTGGCCGCTTGGATGAGTTTGAGAAGGTAGGAGCCGGGACGGGCCAGCTGAAAGGCTCGCAATTTTTCACGGGCTCGTTCAGGATTGATACTGAAAGTACCGGTGGATACTGTGGTCCCGGACTGGAGTTGATCCTGGACAAAACGGGTGAGGCCTTCCGAGGACTTGGCTCGCTCTGACACGGCTTCGGCTCCCCTAGTCGCTACTGTTTTCTTCTTTGGGGCGCGACCAGATGACGCCCACCGACCGGTCGGTACGCACTTGAACGCCTTTTTCGGTGGCATAGTTGACTTGGGTGTAGAGGCCAACCGCCGGTGTGGTTCGAGCGACCCTGACCTCAAGGGTGTGCTCCGCAACACCTGGTTTGGAGTCTAGGGGAATGATAAACCAATGGGCCTTGAGCCACCTCGGACTGAGGTTGAGGCTTTTGAACAGAGCGGGTTCCCAGGCGTAGAGAAGGTACTTTTTGTCCGGTCTCTTTCCGTCAATGGTCATGTCGAAGGTTGGTGGCTGAGGAAGAAACACTGGGCCGTTGACGGGTTCGCTGTGCTCGAAGACGACCACCTGGAGATGGGGGTTGGGAAGCTCCAGGACCTCGGGAAGCTCTGTACGGTGGGAGAGCAGCATGGTCATGTAGGGTTTGACGTAGGAGAGAATGGCGAAATCTGGGGCGTCAGGGTCCAGGGTGTATCGTTTCATCTTTCCGTTCGAGCGAAACGGCCTTTGTTCCGGTCCCCCGTTGCTCATTGTCTCGATCTTGACACCGCCGATGCGCAGACCCTTGGAAGTCTCCCGGACCTCAACTTGATTGAGTCTTCCGTCTCCGTTGATGTCAACGGGCATAAAACTCCCCAGTAGGTCGGCCTCTATGAAGGCACCGACTCGTATGATGCCAGCCAGAAGTAGCCTGGCTGTGGGCACCGGTACCGTTTCTACGAGAGGCACGGCCCTGAGAGTTGTGGCCGTGAGCTTGACCTCCACAACGCCCGGGGAGACCTCCGTCGCTTTAATTTCGCCCACCTGAAAGGGGGACTTTACAGCTTGCGGAGCTTCGGGGGCTTGGGCGAGGGCGATTGCCACAAGTGAGCTCAGGACCAATAGGGTTTTTAAGAGAAACTTCATGTGGCACGGTTTCCAAAGGGTCGGGAACATCCTCTATGGGCTAGGGGAGCCAAGAGGACGCCCACGGAGATCTTGCGGTACTCATCGCGTGATCGGAAATGTCAGGCTTGGCTCGGAGGCTTTGCCTGGAGACCCCAGGGGCTCTCCAGTCTGTTGAGTTCCTCTTTGGCTTCCTGGCGCTGTTGCCTGAGATCTCGGAGCTTGTTGGTGAAGTCGCTGATCCTGTATTCCAGGTTCTGTTTGCGCTCGCGCTTGGTACCTCTGCTGTCAACGGCTCGTGAGCGTTCCTCGCGAAGTTGATACCTAGCGTTCTGCTTGGACTCGATCTTTTCGGATAGAGCCCAGATGCGCTCTTGCCATCTGTATTTTTCTTCGGGTGTTCTGGCATTTCGCTTGCGCTCATGAGCGGCGGCTCGCTTGCCCTCCAGGCCGGCGATCTCAAGGCCCTTGGAGTGGATCTGACCATCGAGGTTGTTGATCCGCTCTTCCAAGCGACCGATCTGGTCGCCGAGGCGTCGGACTTCGGAACTCGCTCGCTCTTTTCGGTTTCGTAGGCGGCTGATCTCTTCGTTGAGCTGACTGATCCTCTCACGAAGGTACTGTTTGCGCGCTTCCTTGTCTCGCTCTACGAGGGGAGCTGAGTGGTTGGCGGGAGCCGACACTTTGGGGTTGCCGAGTTTAGGGGCGTTTGGTCTGATGTTCACGATCTATCTTTCTCTTTGCGATGTGGTTTCGGTCTAAGGCTATTCGGCCGATTCGTCAGAAATGTTGACAGGTTGTTATCGTTACGATGGACAGGCCACACCTCGGGAATCTTGTCCCTTTTTCTCTCTGGGCCCAAGACAGGAACGAGGCTTCCCATTTGAGGGTCGAGAAGACTGTCGACACCAACTTTTTTCCTCGGATCCCTTAACATGTTCGCAATTTGCGTGAGGCTATTAGGGACAACGAGTATTAGGAGACTCACCATGGAGCAACTGCCAACAGTGAACGCTGGGCTCACGCAGAATGTGGGACAGCAGTTTGACAAAGCAGATCAAAAGTTGCGTTCAGCCCGCAAGAAGCGCAAGGCTAGGAAGAAGATCAAGCAGAGCCACATCCAGCAGATTAAACAGGGCAAAACAAGCTCCGTAGCGGGCACCCAAAAGGGCGTTGGAGCTTCAAAGGATGCCCAGAGCAAGTACAAAAGCTCAGCGACTGCCCGCAGTCAGGCTAGCGCGGCCGGCTCTTACAACCCCAAAACGATGGCCACGGTCACCCAGGCGGTCAAGGGCAGCGCAGGTACTTTCAACCCTCCAACCGTCACCGTGAGCCAGGTCTCAGGACTCAGCGGAATCACGAATGTGGACGAACTGTCCAGCATGTTCTCTGGCGAGCAATCGAAGCGTTCTTCCCTGGCCCAGGCGATGCAGACGATCGGAACAGCGCAAACCAGTCAGGTTCAGAAGAATCGCGGGTTCTCACAGGACTTTAAGAAATACCAGGGCCTGACCAAGAGTTTCGATCTCAAAGAGAAGCTCTACAACGGTAAGGCGAAAATGTTCAACGGTCTCTCCAAGACCCTGAGCGGTGTGGCACAAGGTGTCACCACAGCAGCGACAGCGCTTCAGACCGCGGCCACATCGGTTCAGGCCGCAGCCTCTGCCGTGGCTGCTGTGCCCTACGTGGGAGCGGCCTTGTCAGCTGTTCTCAAGGGGATCGCGGCAATGCTTAAGGGGATCTCCGCGACCCTCAAGGGTGTGGCTAAGATGATGCAGACTATGTCCCAAAAGATGGGCGCCATGGGCAAACAGATGCAAGGCTTGGGTCAGAAGATGAAGACTTCGAAGCTGGCCAATCAGGCCAAGCAGATAGCCAGTAAGACGAAACTCGACCAGGGGATGCAACAACTGAAGAAGATTCAGGACGCTCGGGCCAAAATCCAGCAGCACATCGGAGTCAACCAGAACAACCTGAGCCAGATCGCTCAGCGAATGCAGGCTCTCGGGCGCAAAGCCCCGACCGCTGGTGCTCAAGCAGTCGGCGGGGTCCCCGGTCAGACGGCTCAACAGCAGGCCGGCAAGAATGCTCTCGTGGCTGGAGCCGCAGCGGCCGCTGCCATGATGGGGGCTGCCGTCGTCAATCAACAGCAACAGCAGGCCGCCCAGGCCGCTGCCCCTCAGCCCATGACTCGGCCGATGTCGCCCATGGGCACAGCCGATGCTGGCACAACGTTTTTGCCTGCAGCCAGTTTTGGTATGGGCAGCAGTTTCGGTGGCGGAGGGTCGTTCGGAGGCGGTGGAAACTTCGGTGGCAGCGATCAAGGTCGCGGCTATTCCCCGCCCTCCAATATGGGACCAGCGCCAACACCAGCGCCAGCGCCGGCCCCAGTCCCGGTTCAGGCGGAGACTCCGAGGCCTGTCGAGTCCGCTCCGGCTCCACAGAGCACCGCGTCGATTCAACCGGCCACAACGCCGCAGTCTCCCCAGAATGCGGTTGAGCCGGCGACGACCGAGCCTGCCAAGGCCGAGGTCCAAGCCGCGCCCGGCAAGACCGATGCCAAGGCTGAGGTCCAAGCCGAGCCCGGCAAGACCGATGCCAAGGCCGAGGTCAAGGCCGAGCCCGGCAAGACCGATGCCAAGGCTGAGGTCCAAGCCGAGCCCGGCAAGACCGATGCCAAGGCCGAGGTCAAGGCCGAGCCCGGCAAGACCGATGCCAAGGCTGAAGGCAACGCCGATACCAAGCCTGAGCAAAAGGACGAGGCCCAAAAGAACGGCGTGAAAGAGGCCGATAAGAACGATCCTGGCAAGAAACAAGCCAAAACAGAATCCGAGAAGAAGAAAGCCGCTGACGCCGAGGCGGCCAAGAAGCAGAAGGGCAAGGCAAACAAGAAGGCGGGGGCCCGTGGCCAGCAGGCTTCTCGCAAAACGGCGAGTCAGCAGAAGACCGCCCCGATGAGCGGGTCTCAAGGTGCGGACAACGCCAGCGATGTGCGCAAGCAGTATGAAGCTCAATTGAAAGAACTGACAGGTCAAGTCTTTGCGGCCCGAGGAATGGAAGTTCCCTCGGGAGGCGCGGTCGGTTCTGGTGCAGGTTCTATCGCGGCTTCGTCGGCTTCAAGCGCGCTCGGCGGCGGTTCGAAAGGCCTCAGCGCCACACCATCCTCGGCTCCGGCTCCCAGCACGAGTGCGACTCCCACCAGTGGGGTGTCAAGTCCGGCTCCGTTGGCCGGATCGCCCACGCCCACCCCCACCATGGCTGGCAGCACCGGTCTTACGGGGGCCTCCTCCCCTGGAACGGGTTTGTCGAAAACCCAAGGGCAGGGCCAACAGCAGCCGATGAGTCCCGAGAAGAAGGCTGAGATGACTCAGCATCAATCCAAACTCGCGCAACTGTACAACAAGATCGCCGAGGAAGGCGTGGAGATCGGTAGTCAGGTTGAGCAGAACGCCTCACTGGCATTGGAAGGCTCTCAGCATACGCCGAGCAAGAAGATCAACGTGGCCAGGGGAAACAGCGAACAACAGGGCAGTGGCTCGCAGGGGACAGGCCTTGGAGTTCAAGGCTCGGCGAATCAACAAGGACTAGCTCAAAGCAATCAGAGCCAACAACAACAGGTTCAGCAGCCATCTCAGCAGCAACCTCAGGTCGCGCAGCAAGCTGAGGTCGCCGAGGGAGAATCGCAACCCCAAGACTCTCAACAACAGTTCATGGATGATGAGCAGAATGGAATGCTAGGTTAGTGGACGGAACGCAACAGAGCACAAACGTGTCGGTCGTGGATGAAGAAACACGAGTTGTCGGTGTCGAGGAACTCGACCTAGACGCCCCCCTAGAGCTTCTCAATTCCGTCTCATCGCGCTTGCTAAGGGGAGAGATCCCTACAAACCCCAAGCGGCTGAATTCTCTTTTCGAACATATTCAATCGATAGTTGGGGATGTCGTCGATGCCGGTTTTGCCAAGATCACCAATGCTCTAGACCAGGTGGAAGAAGCCAATGCGGCCCTCCTGGAAGATGGCGAAGATTCGCCGGAGGTGCAAGCCTTCATCGAGGAGTTCGAGGTGAGTCGCGAACACATAGAGGAGGGTCTCGCGGTCATGCATGAGACCTTCTTCTCTGCCAAGAACTTCGATGAACTCGATGAGTTCACAGAGGAGTTTCGCGAAGCCGAGGTTCAGCTCGCAGAGGGCTTGAGTCGACTCGAAGCGGTGGTCACTAAGGTCGAGAATCCCGAACTTTTCGGTGTCCACGAAGGGGCGGCCTCCGACCACGTGGAGGAGGCTTTGGACGCCTTCGCCTCGGGTCTAGACGCCCTGAATCTACACCTTGAAGACGGCAAGCCTGACCATCTGGCGTTTGTGCTCGAAAAGATCGATATCGCTCGCGATGCCGTCGAGAACGCCTTGCTTGAGAGCGAGAGCCGCCACACTGTTGAGCCCTCAGAAGACGACCTTTCAGAGGATGCTCGGCAGAATGACTCAGGGGCTTCTAGCGAAGAATCCTAAAGGCTTACTTCCTAGCAGGATAGGCTGCGTTCTGGAGGGCTAGAATCTCCCCAGTGAACATCTCATCCAGAACGGTAGACCGCCACGCCGACGGTACCGTTCGCAGCATCTACGGTATCATGTTGCGCTACCCCGACGTTCGGACTCCTTACAATTCCGATCGGGTGGAGATGCTGAAACAGTGGTCAGAGGCCGATCCTCCTGAGTGGCTCAAGGACTTTTCTGCCCAATAGAATCGTAGACGGGGACTTAGGTGTCGCCGCTCTCAAATTTGATCTCTAAGCGATCATGGACGTCGATAACGGCGTCTGGTCTTTCGACCGCTTCGTAGCGGACCCAGGTGAGGGTTTCGTCGAATTCGTCTTCGTAATACTCCGCTTTGCTGACGAGTTCGTACCCCAAACGGTCCAGGGCCTCAGGATGGCCCATGAAGGTGTTGCTCGAACTGGGTCGTGCTGAACCCTCGATGGGGAGTTTCCCAAAACCTCGTTTTTGCAATTCGGTGATCACGGTATTGAGAAGGCGAAAGAGCTGATGGCGGGCTCGATTGCTGAGGACGATATCGTCGATGAGAAGAACTCTCTCCCGGCGTCCCTCCACCATGGTGTTGTCGATCCAGGCCATCAGGTATCCCAGGATTTTGCCGTCCTCTTCCACACCGTAGCAAAAGGAGTCCTCGTCAGACTTTTCAAGGTTGTCGAAAATATCGTCGAGAGACATGGGGTAGGTCGGAGGGTAGTGATGCCCGGCTAGTGCCTCGATATACTCGGCGTCATCGGTTTCTAGGAGAACTATGTCCACGCTTTGACCTTTCGTTTTGCGATCTCATTGAGGTCTCTAAAAAGCTCGGTTTCACCAGCCTGGTCCAAGCAGCTCAGGACGGTACGAAAATTCGTCTCATCGACGTAGTTGGCCGTGATGGCAAAGCCGGTTTCTAGATTGACAGTCTGGTGCCACCAGGCCGCGGGAATGAACAGGATCTCACCGCTAGAGAGCTCTGCGAAGTGGACCTTGGCCTTGCGGAACTTGGAGTGACGCACCCGATTTGGCTTGAAGGCGCAGACTTCGCCGTCGTAAAGAAATTCTTCATACTCTGGAGCGATCAGAGCCCATCTTTTGCGGCCTGTGACCTGAGCGTTCCAGGCGGCTGTATGGCCCAGGTCTTGGTGGAGACCCATACCGGATCCCGCAGCGCCCAAAAAGAGCCATAGCATGTCGTTCTTACGGGGCAGTTCTTCGAGCCAGTCGTGGCTGAAGTACTCTGGAATGTCAAAGTCCTTCAGCAGTTCGGGACAGTCCGTTCGAAAACACCAGCTGGTGAGATAGTCGCCCTGGGTTTGGCCAGACTCTAGAGCTTGAACGTACTCGCTGAGCTTCATTCTCCGGGTGCCCTCCACCGTGCTTTTGTCCGGGGTGACCTCAACCACGGTCTGGGGAAACCTTTGGGCGATCCCCTCTGGAGTCCAGCGGCGGGCTGGCCAGTGGTCGGTGAGTCCGGTGAGTACGACGGGAAGGCCGGGAGCGGCGAATCGTTCACGAAACTCTGCTGGACTGGGCCGATGACATCTGGGGATCTCTGCCATGGGCTGCCTTTTCTAGGCTCAGAAGAGTTGTCCCTCGCTCCTTAGGAGGTGCTCACGGAGCGGTGGCTTTGAGTTCCTCTTGCAAGAGTTGGGGGTCATTGGTGGTAATGGCGTCGGCGCCCCACTGCAAAAGAGTTTTCATGACCGCAGGGTCGTTCACGGTCCAGGTGTTGACCTTGAGTCCAAGGTCGTGAGCACGCTCAATGAGGCTGGCGTTCGAGAGCAGATAGTGGGGCGCGACATAGCTGACTCCCAGTTCTTGTTTGACGCTCTCTAGCGAGGTTCCGGGGTTGACGAACAGATACCCTGTGACGAGCTTGGGGTCGAGTTCGTGAAGACGCCGGAGAGAATCCTTGTAGAAGGAGATGACGATGGCAGAGCGCTCAAGCTTGTTGACCCTGAGAGTTCGGAGTAGGCGGGCCTCGATTCCAACGTGGGAACTGCCGTCTTTCGGCTGCTTGATCTCTACAAAAAGACGGCAGCGGCCTTGAATGGTATCGATCACCTCCTGCAGCGTCGGGACGCCTGCGTCGCGGAGTTCTTTTAGAGTCATGCGGTCAACTCGGCCAGGTTTACCGTAGGTTCTGTCCAGGGTCAGGTCGTGGATGACCATAAGATGGCCGTCCTCGCTTTGGTGAATATCCAGCTCAATGGCGTCCACTCCAAGCGCGATGGCCTTTTTGAAGGTCGCGAGTGTGTTCTCAGGGCCCAACTCTGTCCCGCCTCGGTGGGCCACCACGAGTGGTCGAGCCCAGGCTGTGGCGCAGAGCAGCAGTAGGAGCGCTTGGGTCGCTAGAACCCTGGTAAAACTTCGGTATGACACAGTCGAAGATTCTTGCTCGGGATGTGGATTCATTCTCCTCGACAGAGTTGGCCAAAAGAGCGGTCCAACGGGGCCGCTCTTTTGACCTGGTTCCGACTTGAGAGACTAGGACTTCTTGGTACCACCGGCCGCTGCCGGTGCTGCCGTTTTGGCAGGTGCAGACTTGGCCGCAGGCGCTGACGTCTTGGCTGGAGTCGCGGCCGCCGTCGAGCCACCTTTGTTTGCGGTGATGTCCTGACTGATGACGTTGCTCTGGTTGTTCTCGACGCTGTTGCCCACCCCTGAGACGTTGTTGGTGTTGCCTCCGTTGGTCTGGGGGGAGTCGGATACCGTGCGATTTCCAGTATTGCTATTGGCGGCGGCTTCACTGGCGTTCTTGTCTTCCCCGGCTCTGTTGCCGAGTAGGTTGTCGAGGGGGTCTTTGATCTTGTCACAGCAGTTCTTCCCTTGGCAGCTGTGGCCGTCTGCTGCCTGGGCGGTGTCTTGGGCGCCGCCTGCTTGTCCGGCTCCGGGTTGCTCACCACCGGCTTGCTGGGACCCGCT
>CAZVVF010000080.1:0-10159 GCA_964630575.1 uncultured Burkholderiales bacterium
GATTCGAGGCTTATTTCAGACCTGATTCTCACGCACTGCCATGCCGACCACGACGCGGGGACCCTGCAAAAACTGCTCGAAGAAGGGCGAGTTCGGCTCCACTCAACAGTCACCATTATCGACAGTTTTGTTCGAAAGTATCGGGGATTGTTGGGGCTGCGAGGCGACCAATTGAGGGCCCTCTTCGACTTTGTTCCAGTCACCGTCAACGAGCCCGTCAATATTGCCGGAGCCAGCTTCTTCTTCCGCTACAACTTTCATCCCATTCCAACCCTGGGCTTTAGCACAACCTATCAAGGCAAGTCGTTCGCCTACTCCGGCGACCACCTCAACGACGCCGAGTATCTGCAGAAACTGCACAAAGACGGCCTCATCGACAAGGCTCGCCTCGACGCTCTCCTCGAATTCGAATGGGACGCCAACCTGATTTTACACGAGGCCGGTGTCCCACCCATTCACACTCCCGTCGACGCCCTCGTCGCCCTCAGCGACGACGTCAAGGAACGGCTCTACATCAACCACATCAGCGTGGATAAGATCCCCCGTGACTCCGGTCTAAAGCTCGCTCAGCCTGGGGTTCGCGAAACCCTCACGCTGAACGTCAATCCCCCTGAGCTCTGGCTGGCTCAACGAATGCTAGACCTCTTCAGCGGGGTTGACCTCTTTTGGAACCTCCCGGTCATGAAGGTTGCCGAATTCCTCCGCATCGCGAGATACCGCAAATATCATGGTGGCGAGGCCTTGGTTCGCACAGGAGAACCTGGTGACGAGTTCTTCCTCATCCTCTCAGGCGAAGCCGAAGTGGTGCAAAAGGGAGAATTCCTGACCCGATTGGGGCGCTACGATTACTTCGGTGAGATAGCTGTCCTCCTGGGGTCGGAGCGAACCGCCGACATCCTTGCCTACACCGAGATGGAGGTACTGACCGTCTCGGCTCGAGACTTCCTCCGCTTTGTGGAAGGCACGGAGATCGCCCGCACCCTTAGGCTCGTCGCGGAGAGTCGCTTGCACGAAGGCTGGCCCCTCATGAACGAAAACACTTTACTCGCCAAGCTCACTGTCAAGCAGAAGACTCAGCTCATCCCCTACATGCGCCAACGCACCATTCCGGCAAACCGCCTTTTGTACAGAACCGGAGACCGCGTCCGCTGCCTCTACTTGATCAAAGAAGGCCAAGTCAGACTGTCCCGAGAGGACGGCTACGAGTCGCGGGGCTATCGGGGAACTTTGGTCGGACGAGTGCGAAGCGATGGGGAGCGTCATACCGTCTCTGCCGAAACAGAGTCCACTACCGTCGTTTACGTCATCTCTATGGCCGACCTCCAAGGCTTCTTTCGAGAAAATCCGGGCACTCACGTTCGCTTCTTAGCCGCTGAGCGAGGCCAGATTACGGAGACCCTCTAGGTGAACCAGTTTCTTCACAGACTGAAACAGAGCATAGCCCGAGCCAAGCGTCACTCAACAATCAAGAGCGCGCTCTTGCTCTTTGAGATCAAACCGGAGGCCGATCTCAACGCCGTCGTGCAAAACTTCTTGCCTCTAACCCGCTGCGAAGACACCATCTCAGTGCTGCCCGAAGCCCGCATCGGTATCATCCTTGAAGACCTCCACCATTCCAGTGACCCCTTGCGCGTGGTAGAACGCCTTCAATCGTCGGTGGCCGACCTCGTCGTGGGAGTGGCCATCGTTGGCGCCCTGGAGAGCTATACCGACTCCAACACCGCGTTCTCCGACGCCGTATCGACCCTGGCTCGCGCAGACCAAAGCCAAACCGGTTGCCTCTACAGCGATCAGGAGTTGGGAACAGAATCGAGAGCGCGCCTTCAACTCGAAGCGGAGCTGGCCCAGGCTGTGGGGGCCGGAAAACTCGTCACCTACTACCAGCCCATTTTCAATCTTGCCCAAGGAACGCTGACCGGGTTTGAAGCCCTCGTTCGCTGGGATCACCCAGAACACGGCCTTCTTCTACCGGCTAGCTTTCTCGAAATAGCCGACCTGCGAGGTCACCTTCTCAAGATCGACGAGACCGTCCTCAAGCACGCCCTCACGCAGATCAAGATCTGGAACAGCAGTTCCGATCGTCCCATCTACGTCAGCGTCAATCTTTGCTCCGGCCACTTCCTAAATGCGGAAAACCTATCCTCGCTGGTCAACACCCTCAACGCCCATCCCGCAGCGCTCAACCTCCTCAGGATAGACGTCAATGAGCAAGTGCTCTTCGACCAACACGGAATCGATTCGCTCAACGCTCTCGACATGCTGAGGATAGGGTTCAATCTCGACGACTTCGGGGTCGATTCGGAATCGTTTCACTGCCTTGGCAGCTTTCCGTTCAACTCCCTCAAGATCGACCGCACCCTGATCGCCCAGATGGAGGATGAGGTCAACGCTGAACTGATCGTGGCCGTCTTACGCATCGCCAAACGCATGGGGATGAAGACCATTGCCGAAGGTGTTGTCACGCACGCTCAACTGGAAGAACTGCGCAATCTCGGTTGTACGGAAGCCCAAGGCTTTCTGTTCTCTGAGGCCGTCTCGGTCAAAGAGGCCGGCGAACTCATTCACACAGAATATCGTTGGTAGAACCCCAGCCCACTAGCGCTGGGAGTCCTAGAAGAGCTGAACGCCGACCTTTTGGAGTAACTCTGGCAGAGGCCCTTGCGGAGCGGCTGTAGGTTGAGGCAGAGCCAACAGAAGAGCACTCGCTGCCAAGAGTCCGCCCCCACCAGCCATCGAAACCAAGGCCGCTTTGTCCATGGCCCCATTCCTCTGGACTCGCAAGGCCGTCGCGCCTGTGGAGGCCGCTGTGAGAAACATACCGCCGGCCACCATCAAAGGCTTGTTGGTCATACCACCGGCAACCGAAATCAGGCCTCCGGCTACCGAAAGCCCGGCACTCACCCAACCGGGCTCGAAGCGGTCCTCGGGGAACGCGCTCGGCTTCTCGGGAGTAGGCGAGGCCAAATTGGGGGCCACTGACAACGGGGTTCTTCTAGACGAGGCTATCTGCATAGCCTCAATCTAGATCAGTGGTATCAAAAAAACGTTACAGGAGAGAGCCGGGTCTAAGACTTGATGACAAATCCGTCGACCAACTGGTCGGAGGCTACAGAAAAGTCTATCTGACCTTTCTCCACATTCACTCCTTCGAGCTTGACCCGAACTTCGTCGCCAGTATCGCCTTCGAGCGTCTTCTTGACGAGCCCCGTCACGAAGGGCTCTTTGAGGCGGACCAACGTTCCGTTCGGAATCTCCTTGTGGAGCCGTCCATCGAAGTCTTGTCCGATCTTGTCTTTCATCAGCTTGGCTGAAGCGGAGCGATGAACGCGCCTCTCCACCTTCTTGATGACGCTCTCTTGAGCATTGAAGTGATCGGCCAACTGCGTCAATTCCTCAGCTGAGTAAGGGCACTCCTCACCCTGCGCATAGGCTTTCTCGATCCGCTGATTGACGAGGTCCGGAGCACGACGATTGGGAGCCGTGGTGTGCCCATACTCTGGTGCCGCCAGAGCAAAGTGACCCTCGATGGGCTCGCCCGGTGTTGAAACGACGTATTCCCCTCGTCCCACAAGACGGACGACGTTGGCGCACAACTCCTCGTGAGCCTCAGGAGCCTTCTCTTTGCGCGACTCCAGGAATTCATTGAGAGACCTAGCGCTGCAGTCTGAGGGCAGTTTGTAGTTAAACTTCTTGGCCAGGTCGACGATCTTGGTCCACTTCTCTGGTGTGGGATTTTTTACGATTCGCCGCAGAGTGGGTAGCCCAGCTTCCTCGAGGACCGACATGGTACTGATGTTGGCCGCCATCATATTGTACTTGACTTTATCTTTGGCACGAGTCTGAGTCTCTTTCTTCATGCCGGTGATGCTGCCGCTGTCATCCATTGTAACTCGGGCCTCACTGCTCTCGATATCCAGTGATCCCTTGGAGTGGAAGAAATGACGCAGTCTTTGAGCCGCTTCGTCCTGCAGTTCAATCTGCTCAGCCAAGACACTGTCTTGGAGTTGCGGAGGGCGCGCCCCCGAGCCGTCGACGAGATACTCATTGACGGAATCGTAAGCCATCTGGGCCCTGTTGTGGATGTGGGCGCGATAGAGTTTGGGCTCGATCAAGTCCCCTGAGGGAGTGACCTGAAACTCCTTGACGGTCGCCAAACGGTCCACCCCTTCATTGAGGGAGGTCAGGTCCTCGCTCAAGTTTCGTGGAAGCATGGGAAAGATCTTATCGTCGGTGTAAACGGTCGCTCCGTGCCTCATCGCTTGATTGTCGATGACATCACCCTTTTTTACAGCCGAGTCCACATCGGCGATAGCGACCAACATTTTGATGTTCCCGTTGGGCATTCTCTCGGCGTATTCACACTGGTCGATGTCCTTGGAAGCGTGTTTCAACTTTCCGGTGATGGGGTCCAGGTCACCGTTGTCCACCGAGATCATGGGAAGACTGCGAAGGTCCTTGACACACTCGTGGTCCGGCTTGGGTGCCTCTGTGATCGCCGCAGCCGCCTCAATGACCTGAGAAGTGAACATCGGCAACATGCCGTTTTCAGCCATCTGCCTATCGGCGATAACCCCAAGGTCCTCGGTGGGCGTCTTGTCGCTGAGCACCCGCTCCACGATTTCACCGGCCTCTTTGCTATTGACCGCGCTGCTGATGCCCAGCTCTTCACGAGCCACCAAAACCGTTTTTACGGCCCCAAGTTGGTCCTGCCAGCCACCACCCACGGTGTCGGTGATATTGACGAACTCTTGCTTCGTACTCTTTCGCCGTGGACTCTTCGGTGCTCTCAAGTGAGGTTGAGAAAAGCGGTTTGAGATGGGAGTGTTCACTTATGATTCCTTGCTTTCTTCTTGGCTGGCAAAATGCTTCGCTAATTCTTCGAAACTTGAGACGTTCTGATACTTTTGTTTTTTACTCGGAAGCTTGACCTTGGCCTTGGGCTGATAAGACTCCATGAGGTCTTTGGCGACCGCGTCACTGGGTGAATCCTGGTCGACCAAATGGAGCCTACCCTCAACCCCGGCAAAGCCTTTATCGCTGAACAGAAGGTCCACTTCCCCAACCATGCGCCCGTAGGCATCCGCTTCGGCCACCCAGCCTCGCGAGCCGTCTTCACGGACCACTTCCTCCGGTGCTTCGGTGGAGCGATGGTCGTGGGCTGCCAAGACCAGGTCCACGCCAGGCACATTCTTGGCCAAGTCTTTCATGTTAGAGAGATTGTCGTGACCCAGCACCACGACCGCCTCGGCACCCTCTTCGCGAACCTTGGGAATGAGGTCTCGCAAGGTCTCTTCTATGGGCATCGAGGTCAGGGCCGCACCGGCTGCCGGAAAGACCGCTGACGTCAACTCTCTCGTCACAACCCCAATAAAGGCGATGGAGTGCTCCTGAAGCTGCCGGATCGTGTAAGGCTTTGTGCCCTCGATAGGACGCCCATCGGAATGGGTCACATTGGCGACCAACACCTCACCCTTAAAAGGCTTTATGAGACCTTCACGAAGATTCTTGTATCCACCCTTGGGGTCTTCGAACTCATGGTTGCCAAGGGAAAGGATGTCGACGTCGGCGCGATTGAAGAGCTCAGGAATAGGACTGAAGTGGTCTTTTCCTTGAGGGGCGTTATCACCCGCCACATCGCCAACATTCACGGTTATGGATCCCGGGTTATCCTGCTCGAGTTCGCGAATCTTCCCAACCAGACGGTCAGCACCGCCCGACCCATCCTTCAAAGGCTCAAGCCTACGATGAAAGTCGTTGAAATGAAAGAGGCGAACCTTATTGTGTGAAGTGGGCTCCAAAGTACCTTAGTTTATCATGTTTGAGTTTGAGTGTCGCCTCCATGCGGCAGTAGCGCCCTCCCCCACCTCAACACGACCAATCCCTTTATCCACGGGGGTTCCCGACCTCTGAGCCCAATTGTCCGCATGTTAACTTCTTGTCAAACTTTGCGATGGAACGACCGCTTTGCTCCGGATCACGGGCCCATTCCCTGGGTTTTGCTGTCCCTGCCCCAAACCTCATAAGGCTCCTGATGACTCACCGACAAAGAGCGCGATCCAACACCTCCAAGGGCTCGAGCGAGGGTTCCTTGGGACAGCTGCTGGGACAAGCCGAAGCTGTCGAAGAGGGGGACCGCCCAGTGAAGAATTGTGACGATACGGACTTAAGAAGTTAACAACATTGTAACCGGGGCATTTGTCCATTCAAAAATCCCATCACATCCCCACGAGTATAAATGGGTTATGAACTCTCACTTTGCTGGCTTCGATATCACCACTCACGCCCTCCGGGCCGAACTCATCATCCGCTCCGAATCGGGCGACAAAGTCTCCAGCGAGCTTTTGCGAGCCCTCTCTAAGAGAACAGAGAAAACGGCAGGCGAGCTGGTCACAGACTTTCGTTCACGAGCCGGATCAGCTTCGCTGGAGACAGCCACGGCCGGACTGAGCTTGGTCTCTTTCGGGCTTGTCTTGGGAATCATCGGCCTCACTGTCAGTGGCTTTGTCGCCGCCGATCTAGAGACTCTACTAGTGCTTTTAGCCGCCTTTGCTACAGGCCAATGGGGACTTTTGACCTACAGTCGTGTATCGACGGCTCGCTACTACGCCCAAGAGTTCCAAAAGCTGGCCAATATCGTCAAAGTCTCCAACCTCATGCGTCAGCAGTACGCCGAAGCGACAAGAAAAAAGGCAGCCAAAGCTGCCCTGGAATTCGCCTACGGGTCGGTCGCCTAAAGACTGCTAATCATCGTGGTCGACCATGCAGGTCATAAAACCGTTGCAGTTCTTACACTTGACCAGATACGTTGTTGTATTGTCCCTGCATCCGCGAGTGCGACTCAGCTCCTGATAACGCCACTGACCCTCACCTGCCAACGAGGTTTTTCCGCAATGAGGGCATCCACAGCTATACCGAGGGAGTTTCTCTATGTTGAGATCGGAAGGTAGCGGGGGCTTGTCGTCAACCCGGTCTGGATAGGCCAACCTCATGAGGTCTTCGTGGGAACCACGAAGCCGAATCATACGCTCACCGGCAGCTGTTCTTTCCTCAGTCACACGAAAACCAGCCTCAGCGGCCCGGTCGGCCACGGACTGCCCAACGCCGGAATCAGGATGGGTATCGTCGGGTCGTCGTCTCCTGTACGCCATAAAAATCGAAACGACTCCAACGACCAGATAAATTAGGCTTCTTGTTTTTCTCATAGTTCTCACAAGCTACATAAATTTTTCACTATTGTCTGTGAAACGCCTCACATCTGAGCGAAGGTATCGCTACATCTTGAGCCAAGTAGCCGGGACCATGCACACGCTCCCCAAGAGTGATAGCGGGTGGATAGATGCAAATTTCGCGTTGTAGCGACAACGCGTGTGAAGTCCTCTATAAAGAAATGACAGACAATCTTGTTAAGGAATAGTTCCAGATGAATCTTGCCCCACGCATATCCAAAGAGACCGGCCTCCCGCTGCACAATGTCCAAACCGTTATCGAATTGCTCCAAGAGGGAGCGACCATCCCTTTTCTGGCGCGCTACCGAAAAGAGCGAACCGGCGGGATGGACGAGGACCAACTTCGTACCGTTCAGTCGCTGCAGGAGACCCTCAACAAACTGGAAACGCGACGCACTGCCATCATCAAATCGCTAGAGGAACAGGGACTCTTCTCTGGTCCTCTGCGACAAGCCGTCGAGACGAGCAACTCCCTGGTGGACCTCGAAGATCTCTATCTTCCCCACAAGCCAAAGCGCAGAACGCGAGCGACAGTCGCCAAGGACAATGGGCTTGAGCCATTGGCTCTTCTGATTTTGAGACAGCCCCGAAATGACTCCCCCGAGAACGCAGCTCGGCGCTTCATCAAAGGCGATATCAAGAACACCGAGGACGCCTTGGCGGGAGCCAGAGACATCATCGCGGAGCTTGCCGCAGAGCAACCCGATATTCGCAAGAGTGTTCGCGACAAAGCGAAGCGATTCGGGCGACTCAAAGCGACCAAGCGAAAGAATGCCGAGGACCCCAAAGAAGTCTATCGGTCGTACTACGAATTTGAGGCTCCGATCAACCGCCTGCAGCACCACCAGATTTTGGCTCTCGACCGCGGTGAGAAGGAGAAGATACTTCGCGTTTCAGTGGAGCTGCAAGAACGAGATTGGAAAGAGCCACTGCGCCGCCAATACCGCCCTTACCAGCAGTCTCCTTGGGGCGCCGAACTCGACCGGGCGCTCGACGATGGCGGCAAACGACTCCTTCTTCCGGCCATTGCGCGAGATGTTCGCAACGGGCTCACCGAGATGGCTCAAGAGCACGCCATTGGAGTCTTTGGAGAGAACCTCAAATCACTACTTCTGGTACCACCCCTGGCCGGGCAGACCATACTGGCTCTCGACCCAGGCTTTCGCAGCGGCTGTAAAATCGCCGTGGTCGACCCTACGGGGAAACTCCTAGCCACCGACACGATCTATCCGCACCCGCCGCAAAAACAAGAGACTCGAAGCCTGCAAACTTTGGAGACCCTGATCAAACGCTTCGGAGTCACGGCCATCGCCATTGGCAACGGGACGGCGTCGCGCGAGTCGGAGCTTCTGGTGGCCAAACTCAACACTCCCTATCTCATCGTCTCTGAGGCGGGGGCCAGCGTCTACTCAGCAAGCCCCCTGGCTAAAGCTGAGTTCCCAGACCTGGATGTCTCAATACGAGGGGCCATCTCTATCGCCCGTCGCATTCAAGACCCCCTCGCTGAACTTATCAAGATCGACCCAAAATCCGTGGGCGTGGGGATGTACCAACACGACCTCGACCAAAACAAACTCAGCCAAGCTCTATCCGGTGTAGTGGAAAGCGTCGTCCACAGAGTTGGTGTGGAACTCAACACGGCATCGGCTCCCCTCCTCTCCCATGTCGGTGGCATCGGTCCGAAAACAGCCGAGCGAATCATCGAGTTTCGCGAGACCAACGGCCCCTTCCCCGACCGTGCCACCCTCAAGAAAGTCAAGGGGCTCGGTCCCAAGGCATTCGAACTCGCTGCAGGTTTCATAAGAGTTCGGGGAGGCAAGAACCCTCTCGACGACACCGCCATCCACCCCGAGAGCTACGCTGTTGCCAAGTCCGTTCTCAAGCTGACCAATGGCGACGTCAAGAGCGTTCCCTTCGACCAACTCAAGAGCAGAATCGACTGCCCCGAACCCACCCTCAAAGACATCCTCCAGCAACTTCAGCGACCGGGCCGAGATCCCCGAGAGGACCTTCCCAAACCCATCCTCCGTTCGGGGGTCATGACCATGGACGACCTCTATCCGGGACTCACCCTCTCTGGTACCGTCCGCAACGTGGTGGACTTTGGCGCATTCGTTGACATAGGCGTCAAACAGGATGGCCTGATCCACGTTTCCAAGCTCAAAGGCCAGCGGCTCGGCGTTGGGCAGGTTATTGAGGTTGAAGTTTTGGAGGTTGATGAGAAGAGGGGGCGGATAAGTCTGAGGATTGGGTGAGCGCAATTCGTTTACCAGTTCGCGCGTTCAGGATGTGTATTCCAGTTGTCAAGATCGCTCATTCCAGCTGAAGCCGATCACCGATTCCAGACGAAAGCGATCATGAATTCCAGGGGAAACTGATCACGAGAAAGCTCACCGGTTACGAACCCAGCGGGCTCTCGCCTGAATGCTCCGGTGCTCTCGAGTCAGCCAAGTCAAGAGCCGCGCGCAGGATGACTTCCTCCTGACCTCGACCCTGGAGGTTCCACCCGGTGGGGAAGGGCGTTTGGAAATCACCGTAGATCCTCGCACCGCCTCAAAAAAATTCATCGTCATCATCTCGGTGGAATACGTCGACAGGCTGGAGGTGGACCGCGTCCAAGTCTCCGGTCAAGTCCAAAAATCTAATCTTGAATAATTTACTGCAGGATAGTTTTTTTTTTTTTCTGAGCGTATTCCAGCAAGATGGGGAGAGTTTTCTTTGGCGGCCATTTGTGCCGCACTGCGTTCGTTTCTGTTAGTCTAGTTTTGATGGTGTTGGTGTTCGCTGGATGTGAGGTGGAGAAAACGAGGTCGCTGACCTCTGATGCTCCAGAGGGAATCGTCCAAGCAAGAGTCGACGAGGACGGTGTGCCTCATGTGGTGCTTGCGATGGCACCAAAGAAGCCAGGTGGAGAGGCTCCAGATCTTTCCGCT
>CAZVVF010000081.1:0-10148 GCA_964630575.1 uncultured Burkholderiales bacterium
GGCTCAGGTTGAGGTCGCATTTCTAAACTCTCGAGCCTCCTATCCAAGATTCTCGACAGCGCCGTTGCCAAACCGAGCAGACCCTGTCGACATATGGTGACTCGAGTGGCGGCGCTTTCCTCGGTTGTAGGCTCAGGTCAACAACAGGGGGTAGGGTCAGCCTATTAGAATGGGTTGGAGTGGTGGAAGAGTCCAAGTTTGACAAAATAGGGCCGTTTGAGGTTCGAGGCCTTTTAGGTAAGGGCGGTATGGCTCAGGTTTACCGAGCCTATCAGTCGAGTTTGGACCGGGATATCGCCATTAAGGTCATCGACGCAAGCTTGAGCGAGCAAGAGGAGTTTGTTCAACGCTTCGAGCGTGAGGTGAGCATCATCCGTCGCCTGGAGCACCCACACATTTTGCCGGTCTACGAAACGGGCCTTCACGAGGGGCAACTGTATCTCGCCATGCGTTTGGTGGATGGAGGAAGCCTGGCTGACCGCATAAAGAGCGGCTCGCTTCCCCGAGAAGACGCTCTTCGCTACCTCGAACAGATCGCTCGGGCTCTCACGTTTGCTCACGAGCGCGAGGTTGTGCATCGTGACCTCAAGCCGGCCAACATCCTGTTGGATGAAGGTGGCAATGCGTATCTCACAGATTTTGGCATCGCCAAGATGTTGGATTCTGCCTCCGATCTAACAGCCACTCAGGATACCATCGGCACACCCGCCTATATGGCTCCTGAGCAGATCGTGGGGACGGCGGTTGACGCTCGCTCTGACGTGTACGCTCTGGGTGTTTTGGCGTATGAACTGCTGACTGGGGAGAGACCGTTTTCGGGGTCTTTGGTGACTGTCATACAGAAGCACTTGAGTGTCGCACCACCGTCTCCCAAAACGTTGAGGCCGGAGCTCCCGGATGGTGTTGAAGTCGCTCTGTTGAAAGCGCTGGAGAAGTCTCCTGAAGCACGATTTCAGACCGCCGTGGAGTTTGTGAGCTCACTGTCTCGCGCTTTCTCAGGCAGCCCGCCGCCCTTACCGCAGGACTCTTCGCCAGCCGTCAACGCCATCGGTGACGATGACACCATCGGCTGGGCCAGAAACCCGGCACGCGTCTCACCTGGGCCAGACCCCTTGCCGCCGGCTCCTGAGACCCGCGAAATGCCTTCCGAGGCGTCTGAGGAACCAGCAAAAGGCAAGAAAAAGCCTCGCTCCCGAACTCTGATAGCGGCAGGCTTGATCGGTCTGGGTGCCTTGGTCATCGGAGGTGCTAAGATGATTGGGCCGACCGATGCCATTCCGGTTCCGTTGGCTGTGCGTCGCGTGAGTAACGATGGTGGTGACCTGAGAATTTACGGTACCAGTGGGGAGAAGCGCAAGTCTATCGTGGGCTCTCGCTCCGGTTGGTCTCCCGACGGACGGCGGTTGGTTTCCGAAGTTTGGTCTAAGGAGTCATCGAGCCCGGACCTGGTTGAGGTCGACCTCAAGACTGGGATAAGGCGAAACCTCACGGAACACCCCGCGCAAGACTATTATGGCAACTACTCTCCCGACGGGAAATGGATCGTTTTCCATTCCAACCGACGAGATCGCTTTCACCTCTATAGAATGAAGGCTGATAGCCGCGAGGTGGAGTTGCTCGAAGATGTTGATGCCAACAATCAGTGGGCGGTTTACTCCCCGGATGGTCGGACCTTGGCCTTCGCCTCGGACCGGGCTGGGAGTCGAGATATTTTCGTTATGGATGTGGAGACGAGGGCCGTTCGTCAATTGACGAACGATCCGGCTGCCGATGAGTTCCCAGCCTGGTCGCCAGATGGCGAAGAGATTGCTTTTCAGTCCAATCGGGCAGGCTCCATGGACATTTACGCGGTCAAAGTCAACAACGGGTCAACCAGAAAACTGACCGACCACGATGCTGACGACCGTTGGCCGACTTGGGCGCCAGCCGATATCATCGCTTTCGTCTCGGAGCGAGGTGACGGCGGCTCGAACATCTATCTGATGAACCCTGACGGCAGCGACCAAACGTTGTTCGACGATACTGAATCGAAGGAAGAGTACCCCACCTTTGGACCCCTCGAAGCCCAGCAATACCTCGACTAGACGGCACTTGATAGCTCGGAGGCTGGGTCTGATTTTTGGGGCTGTGGTTCTACCGATTTTGGCCGCAGAAGTCCTGGTGAGAGTGCTCGGCTTGGCTCCTGACCTCTTGCGTATTCGCATGGAGGAGGTGAACTCGGTGTTTCGATTGTCGGACAACCCGATACTCGGCTACGAACTCCGCGAAAATGCGCGCTACACGGACCAACCTCACTCCGCTGAATCCAAGACGAACTCTCACGGTCAATGGGATGTCGAGAGAGCCTACGAGAAACCTCAAGGGACGAAGCGGATTCTTGTGCTGGGAGATTCCGTTGTTTTGGGCGCTGACGTTTTTGATTTCAGAAACACCATGACGGGTGTTTTGGAGCGCCTCTATGATGACCCTCAGGTGGAGGTGCTCAACTTCGGGGTGACAGGTTACTGCACCAGAGCGGAGATGGAGTTGCTCAAGACCAAAGGTCTCAAGTATCAGCCGGATATTGTGGTTTTGGTTTTCGTGGAGAACGACTACCTACCCAACGGAGATCTCCACCGCACTGATGCGGCGACCCAGCCCGCCTACGCCAAGTGGTTGTTCGTGAAATCGGCCCTGTTTCGAATGGCCTGCCTGAGCCTGGACCTCTTTGAGTTTCGAGCCAATATCGATCGTCAGCGCGCCCACAATGGGGCGATTGGTGACGACAACGTCAAAGATGGATTGGCCATGTTCGCTCAACTTTCGCAGGAGTATGGTTTCCAGCCTCTGGTGGTGATCTGGCCCTACTTCTCAAAGCATGGGATTGTTGACCGTGAGTCTCGCGGTCGGAATCCGGACGACTTTCTGGAGATCGATCCTCAGGATGCCCTGGAAGTTGAAGGCTTGGCCCGAGAGGTCGGGCTTTCCACCTTCCGATTGTCCGCCATCTTCAAGGCGCTCAACGAGCTCCCCGATAGCCAAACGAGACGGCACTACTCCGTCGACGGCATGCACGCCACCGAGGCGGGGTGCGAGTTGGCGGCCAGGGCCATCAAATCCATTCTCGACGCCAACACCGTGGATCGGGGAACGGCACCAGACGATCAGACGCCCCCATCGCCCTAGGGGAGGATGCGAGTTCGATGGAGACAGGCACGTCGGTCTTTATGGCACAGCAGGCTTGGGCTCTTTTAGGGAAATTTTAGGGTGCTAGCCTATTGTTTGTTCATACAAACCTGGTAAGGACGAACTCATCGACATGAATATTTCAAGACTTTGGTCAAACCTAACGACTCGCTCCGTGAAATACGAGCAAGGCAATATCTCTGATATGAAACAAGCCGACGCCTTCAAGGCCGTCAGTGCGCTTGAGGAAGCCGCCAACAAAGTCGCCACCGATATGCTGTCGTTGGACAACACTCCAGATGATTTCAACCCCGACCTTGTCAACAACGTTTTTGTCGATGGTAGCAAAGGTACCTACGCCGGTCACTGTGTTCGCTCCAATGAGGGCGAAGGAATCACACGACTAGAAGCGACGCGAGACCACAATAGCTACTCCTTGAGTATGGATGGAGACCACAAAGAGATTCGCCATCGCAAAGAGATCGCAGGCCCAGATGGCTCTTTGTTTCACGAAGAATGGGCGATATTCGATGGCACTCAGGTGAAGTTCAAAGCTATCACTTACTAGAGGAACAATCCGGAGGGTCTGGGGACTCGCTCTGGTCAGGGGCAAGGGCGGTCGCGCTCTCGGCCTCGCTCTCTGGCGCCTCGGTCACATCGTCCTCGCTCGCCGTTTCGGTATCGGCAGCGGTTGACCCAGGGCCAGAGAACACGGCTTCAGGACTGACCCAGCCGAGCCACAGAGAGCGCATCAACCCTACCACGACCGGACCCACAAAGACTCCGATGACTCCGAATCCCAGGACTCCTCTGGTCACCCCCATCAAGACGAGGGGTAGGGGTAACTTGGCCTGTCGAGCAATGAAGTAAGGCTTGAGGACGTTGTCGGCCGAACTCACAAGCAGAATCCCCCAAAGAGCCAGAATCAGTCCTCGAATGGGGGAGCCGTCGATCACGAGAGAGATGGCAACAGGCAGATAAACCAGCGGTGGTCCGAACGGTAGCACGGCGAAGAACATGGTGGCGATGCCCAACAGGATGGGAGCTCTGACCCCTACCATGGCGAATCCAAGTCCGGCCAGAACTCCTTGAGCCAGAGCCGCAAAGACGATGCCATAGAGAACGCTGGTGACCGTTTTTTCGACCAATTGAATGAGTTTTTCGACGTCGTCGTCCACTTTTAAGAGCGCTTTGCGGAGTTGCTCGGCGAGCGCCTCACCGTAGTAGAAGAGAAAGAACACGGCCAAGCAGAAGAAGGTCGCATTGAAAAGGAGCCAGACTATCCCTTGGGCGGCCAACGTCGCTGTGCCGAGAAGAGTTTGAGAATACTCTTGAACCAGAGGACCTATGTCGGCGGTGGCCTCGCGAAACCGAGCGAGTTCTCGAGTCAGGTGTTGACCCACGACTGGCAGGCCGGATGCTCGCTCGATGAGGGATTCCTGATTCGTATTGATGTACTGACTTATGCTGTGGGTGGCGGACTTGAGTTCCGGTCCTAGACCGCTCAGAACTGGAATCAGACCTCCCAGAACCATCAAGACTATGAGAAAAGAGCTGATAAAAGCTGACAGGGCGGGCCATCTGGGGAAGCGTCGCTGAACTCTCGAGTGGAGTGGCCACGCCCCCAAAACGATGATAGCAGCCCACGAGACGGAACTGACAAAGGGGCGAAAAATGGTGTAGAAGGCGGCACCCAAAAGGCCCAGTAAGAGACCCATCAGCAACCAGCGAACAGGTTCTCGGTTCTTTCTCTTGGTCTCGCTCTCGGGAAGGTATTCTACGCTGTTGTTGTTCATGAGACTCTACTTCACCAATCCTAGCATAGGTTCTGAGATTACCCCTCGCTCCTGGGAGCACACGGCCACGGTTTTCGTGCTGCGAAAGGCTACTTCTTCAAAGCTGTGCGAGGCTTGGCCTCTATAGCTTGGACAAGGCGGTCGAGGATCGGTTCCGGTTAGCGATAGGTCGTCGCGGCTCTCTTCAGAGGGCTCTCTGCTGCCACTGACGGAGTTGTTCTAGAATGTTGTCGCGGACGGCTTCGATGGGGTGACTCGATTGGAAGACCCGACAAAAGAGAAACGCGCCTTGGATACTGTAAGCGAGGTTGCATCCGATGTTGCGGGCGTCGAACTCGGCTGGGAATCGTTCCTTGGCGGCTAAGCGCGTGAACATCTCAACGATGTAGTCCTGCCAACGCTCGAACTGTACGGTCGCCATTTTTCGAACCCTTTCGTTCGAGGGGCCCAACTCCGAGGCCAACGGTCCCACAGGACACCCTAAGTTCTCAGGGAGTGAGGCGAGTTCTATGTAGGGCAAGAACCACTTGGCGACATCATTCACGGTGAGGACCTTGTAGCGGCTACCCACTCGAAGCATGGTGGTCATCTCAAGTTCTAGGACGCTGCAGATAAAGTCGTCTTTGTTGGAAAAGTGGGAGTAGAACTGGCTCTTGCTCTTGCCGGCCGCAGCCAAGACCTTATCGACGCTCGTTCCTGCGGCTCCATAGCGGTGAAACAGCCTCACCCCGTGAGCGAGTAAACTCTCCTTTGTGCAAAGACCAGCCAGGACTTCGTCACGGGCGAGCAGGTCTGTAAGGGTGGGTTTAGTCATGTTGAGAGGAAACCACTACACCACAGCCCCAGGCACATCCTGTACCCTGGGGCTTTGGCCTATCGGCTCCCAGGGGCTCGGGCAACAACCGAGCGAGTTCAGTCTCGTAGAAGGGAACAGCCGACCGAGGCTGGGGCTCAGTTGAGCTTTCCGGTGAAGCCTGATTTGGGCCGGGGAGCACCACAGTTGCGACACACGTCAGAGCCGCCGGCTGCGATGCCTTCACAGTAGGGGCAGCGCCATTCCTGTTTGTGAGATTTGAGGAGTCTCGCAGGTGATCGCTTGGCCTGCAACACTCGCTTGAGCACTCCGTAGTCGAGCCAGAATCCGTGGCATTTCTGGCACATCTCCAAAGGGACTCCGAGGTACGGGACCACGGTCAGCCGCTGTTTGCAGGATGGGCAATCGCGCTCTCCTGGAAGTTTTGTAGAGGAGTGCTCTTCCACGGGATAGCGATTGAACAAGTTGTGAGGGAGTCGAATCATCCTGGCCAATCCATCGATCTCTTTGTCGTCGCACCAAATTCCGCCACAGTTGCGGCATTCATCCAAGGTGATGTCACCCACCGTGAGTTGCACCATGTTGAGTTCGCAGCGCGGGCATTGGCGGTCTGAGGGGCCGTTGTCGACGGAGGTGAGGTTGCGGGACTGCTTGGCCTGGCGGAATCGCTCCACGATTCCGGGTTGAGGGGCATGCCTGTCGTGCGACACAGAGTGGGGATTGGTCGCATGGCAGCAGAGCGATTCCAGGCAAAAGATATCGCAACAGCCGCAGGGCGTGCAGGTGGAGCCAGTGCCACAACAGTTGTCCGAGTGGCCGCTTCGGCAGCAGCAGTCAGAGAGGTCGCAGCAATTGAACTCACAACACGTGTCACTGCCCCCGTCACAGGGGTTGCAATCGCAGAGATTGATGTCACAGCAGGAGCCGCATTCACAGCAGCCCACTTCGCAGCAGTCACAGTCTTGGGTTCTTACAAAGCCAGCTTTGGCCAGTCTTTGCCGAGTTGAGAGCGAGGCTTGCAGCGCGGGTTCAGGAAACTTTTCTCGCACCTGTTTTTGAAGCGAGTGCAGAAGCGCAAAGCAGAGCTGACTTTCAGGACCCAGGGCGAGGCTTTTGAGCCCGCTCTCCATCTCAAAGAGCCTATCGCCTAAAGCTTGGGCCAGGTCCTGGCGAAAAGGGGAGTCGCCGAAGACCCTGTCGATGGCATTGAAGGCCCCTTGCTTTCGGTCGGCTTCCAAGTCGGCGAGGGCATCCCAAAGATACAGAAAGGCACCCAGCGAACATCCAAAATCTCGCAGGTGCGTGGTCAGTTGTGGATTGTCTTGCAGTTTTGCGATAGTAGCGAAGACGTTTCCTAAAGCGTCGGCTGTAGGTTGGGCCAACGACTGGAGGGTTGGAGAGGGATCCTTTTCGGCTGCCGACTGAGCCTGGTGCAGGCCGAAGACGGCGTCGAGTTGATAGCCGCAGTCGCGGAGATAGTTCTCGGCCTTTTCCACCTTCCGGCCGTAGAGAGCCTTGCCGGCTGTGGCCTTGAACTTGGCGCCGTCTTGATGGTCATCGGCGATTTTGGCACCGACCAGGGCTAGGTTGAGGGCCGCCATGGTTTGGCCAACATCGTCGTTGAGGGGCTTGATGGGTACCCGGTGAAAAGGCAAGGCTGTGCACGGTTTGAGTTGAGTCGCTCTGATCGGCTTGCTATCCAGAGCAGACTGAAGCAGCAGCCAGAAGGTGATGTCGTAGTTGGTCAACAGCGACGACAGCCGTCCGCCAAACTTGGTCATAGCGTGGCAGGCCGAACAAAAGTGGCTCCGGTAAAGAAGCTTGTCCTGCGCGGTCAGTGAGCAACTTTTGAGCCGTAAAAAGCCGAACATGGCGGGAGCTGACTAGGACAGTTCGTCTCGAAACCGGGAAGACAGGGAGGAAGGTGTGGCGGCTGATTGCGAGCCATTGGCTGAGACGGAGCCGTCGTCGGGAGGCAAGAATTCCTTGGATGCTTCAATAAAGTCAGCCACACGCTGTTGTGCTCGCTGGACCATCCACAACTTCTGTGTCCCGTCGAAGTAGAGTTGTTTGCCCGAATTCTTGGCCGATTTTTCGTCGGTTTCTGCGAAGTGCCTGAGATGCTCCAGCCCCTCGCGGCACTCGGCTAGGCCTAGTTCGAGTAGGGCCAATCCGTCGTCGGCGATGGAGATGAACTCTCCACAGATGGCGCGGTCTTCCACTGAGAGCCCCTCCGGCATTTCGGGAGCTTGCATCCGAGCGAGTCGGTCCTCGGCGACATCGATCTTGGTGTGAAACTGTTCGATGGTATCGAGGAATGCATCGGCATCCATACGCCCGCCATCGAGGTCCTCAACACGATCGAAGAGCTCTTGCATGACGGTTGTCATGACGGCCTCACCTTCCTCGATTTCGGTCTTGCCCTCCTGTATCTCAAAGGAGCTCTGTATTCCACTTTCAACCGGCTGAGGCAGGGGGGTGCCGCAAGACAAGCAGTTTTCTGCGGCGCTCTGTTCGGCACCGCAGTTCACGCAGGTGACCTTGGCTGACCTCTTGTTGAAAGCCGCCACGGCGGCGTTGACCTCGCCCAACATGTCGCCGGATTCGAGCAGTAGGTCTAGCGACTCTTTGAGCTCCTCCTCCTCGACTTTCTCGCCTTTGGAGAGGCGAATGAGAGCTTGCAGGGCGTCGTCCATGGACTCTAGGGCATCGATCATGTCGGCGATGGAGTCGTTGAGAACCTCGGAGTCTTGGGGATTCTGCGCGAGTCTGTCGAGCTCTTTGAGCCGACCTTGAAGCTCCTCTGAGAGATCCGTTGTGAGAAGGCGAAGAATGCCTTTGTCGTAGGTTCCGTCCAATGTGCCTTCGGTCACTTTGAAGAGGAGATTGATTCGGGGAGAAGCGCTCGCCCCGGTTAAGAATACGTGGGAATGGTAGGTCTCGAAAGCCTCGGCGAGGTCGCCTAGACGGCCGGATACCGAAAAGAGAAGGTCCTCAAAGGAGTCGACGCTGTCCTCGGGTCCCAGGTTCTCTAAAGACTTGAGGTGGGCGACCAGCTGGGTGAGGGTCTCTTTGCGCTCTTGAACACCGGGTAGGTCTTTGTCCGGGCTGTCGTCTATCTCTTCGATGGACCTGGTGAAGAAGTGACCGTAGCGTTGGCAGGTGGTGGTCCAGGTTTGCGGGGGCATTTCCCCAGAACGCATTCTCTGGCCAAGATTGGTGAGCAGGTTGATCAGAGGAAAGCGGCTGTCGCCATGGGCGAGGTAGGACTCTTCGTAGGAGATGACGGCGCTGCGTATACCAAAGGACGCACCGGCGAGTTCATGAGCTGCGTTGAGGGCCAACTCCTCCGACTTTTCCTCGATAGCTTTGCTGACGGACTGCAGAGCCTTCTGGTAGTACTCAAAGGCCTTTTCCACTCTCTGGAGAGCTTCCGCGTAGGTTTTGCAGAACTCCTCTCCCTGCTGGGAGGCTTGAGCAAGGAAGCCCTCCAGTGCTTTCTTGGCCTGATCGGCCCGAGCGGGGATGAGGCTCTCCAAGAGTTGTTTGCCGTCGAAGCCGGGGCTTGCTATTTGGAAACAGGCATCAACGATCTGTTGGGTCTCGGGGGAACCGGCCTGGGGAATGTCTACTGATGAACTCATGGGGTCTTCCTTATCTGTCTTTGACGCTGCAGCCTGCTCAGGTCGTGGGCACGCTGATCGGGTGTGCGTCCCGGCAAAGGGAGAGGTCCCTCTGGCCCGCACGCCATGGTGATTTGATAACGCTCAATTTCGAAGCCTTGTCTGAGAGCGGCTAAGAGGGCACGCTCATTGCTCGCTGTGATCCTGGCTGTCATGAATCGATAACCACGCTTGTGGCTCAGTTTGGCGGCCTCTGAAACCAAAATCCTGTCCACTCGTTTGCCCAGATAGTCGGGGCTTACGGCTAGGTTGTAAACCAAGGTTTGAAGTTCGCCGGTGGTTTCTTCTACATCGCGGAATTCGAGGATCAAGAATCCCACGGGTCGCTCTTCGGCTTCGGCCACCAAAAACGCGTAGTCACGCCTTCTCAAGAACATCGCTTCTAAGTCTCTCAGGTGAACGGCGGCGGCTTCACGAACGGTCTCATTGGGAATGTCACGCCCACTGGGAATTCCCTGATCGACGGTTTCGAGGGTCAACTTCTCTATAAACGGGAGATCGTTTTTGCGAGCTCTACGGACTTTCAAACCTTTTTCCTAATGCCGACTTGAGCTTGAGGGCTTCCGCCCGCAGCTTCATAAACCCTGGCAATTCGGCTCGAAGAGTGAGCTGGAGGAGTCGCTCGGCTAGCCCCTTTTGTCCGAGATCCAAGTAGACCTCGGCTAACTCCAGCCGGATCTCGGCTGTCTC
>CAZVVF010000082.1:0-10040 GCA_964630575.1 uncultured Burkholderiales bacterium
CCATGAGAACCCCATTGTCTTCTACATCGGCAATGATGCAAGATTTCACGGTCAAGCCTGTGTGAATCCAGCCGGCAAGAGCAAGAACTTTCAGTTCTACTTCGTGGACCACAGCGATGATGGCACCTCTCAGGAGTTCTCCATGAACGGTGAGAGCCAGGTTTTCGCTGCGGTCGTCGGCGACACGGCCGAAGGCAAGTTCGCGGGCAATTCCTCTTTCTACGGAGGCTTTCTCGGACGCTCGGTAGAGGCTACCGGCGAAGCCCAGTTGGTCTACGATGAGAGCCTGCAAAATGAGCCTTTGACCGTCGATGCGAGCTTGGGCTTGAGCGGAATTACCGAACCCAAGCCCAAGCAGTTGCTCCTGTCCTACTCGGCATCTCGGGAATTTGTGGAGCGCGTGGAGGATGGTACCGCGGTCTATTCGGCTGAAAGACGGCCTGCAAAAATCCTGCAAAACCCCGGCCTTTGAGGTGGCTTGGCCTATCCTTGCCTGGAGTTAGGGGGTCACAACTCGAATCGCTTGAGGATGCACGCGGATCGTACAAGGGGTCGTTCCCTTGACTTCACCGTCGAGCCACAGTGTTTCGGGGCTCTCGGTCTCGATGCTGACACTCGAGCAGCGCCAATGATTGTAGTGCCCTTCGTGGTTTCCGAAGAGGTGACCGATGAGCTCGGGTGTCGAGGGTGGTTTGTCGTTGATGATGTAGACGTCCAACAGTCCGTCGCAGGCGCTAACCTCGGGCAGCGACATGGGAATACCGCCGGAGGCGCCAGCATTGAAGACAAAGCAGGACAGTCCCGAGGCCTCAAAGGTTTCTTTCCCGTCGATGGAGAGGCGATAGATGGTGGGCTCAAGATTCTTTAGGACTCTGAGGGTGGCCAGAGGGTAGGCTAGGATTCCCAAGCGGTCCTTTTCCTCTCGGCTGGCTACGTATTCCGGCTTGGGGCCGGTGTAGGCTCGAAGCATGAATGTATTTCCCGCAGCCTCTGCCAGATCCAGAAGCGTGGTTTTGCTGGACTGGCAGAGCAGTTCTGTGGCCGCTCGAAGATCGCGAGGTATTCCCAACTCGAAGGCCATGGCGTTGCCGGTGCCTCCAGGAAGGAGTCCGAGAGGCACTCCGGTGCCGCGCAAGCCAGCGACGACCTCCATTTGAGTGCCATCACCGCCATAGCCTGCAACCAGATCCGCGCCTTTTTTGACCGCCTCCTCAGCCAACCTTGTGGCGTCACCGGCGGTGTGAGTTATGGAGACGTCCCAGTTGACTCCGTGCTGAGCGAAGACATCACTGAGGGTGTTGAGGATCGGAGCATTGCCGCCCGATGCGGGGTTGATGACGACGTGGATGTCTCTGTAGGGTGAAGTGGGCACGATTTTGCAAGCAACCTTTGGTTTGGCCGCTTGGTTTCCTGTTCTTTTCGCTCATTCATCTCTAGGAATAGTCTCGCTGTTTCGCAAAAAATCGGATTGAGGTGTTTCATGCAACGTAGGTTCCCCGATGTCCTGACTCTGTTAACCGTTTTCATGGTTTGTTTTACCGTCCTCACGTGGGTGGTCCCAGCCGGTGAGTATCAACGCAAGGCTTTTGGTAGCAAGCAGGTGGTTGTGCCTGGGACCTATGAGACGGTGGCTCAGAACGGCCAGGGGATCATGGATTTTCTAACCGCACCAGGCCGGGGAATAGTGGCCGCTTCAGACATCATCGCTTTTGTGTTCTTGGTGGCAGGCGCCTTCGGGATCGTCGGTCGAACAGGTGCGATTCAGGCCTTTCTAGAGAAAGTGATTGTCTTTGGAGTCAACAAACCACGTTACAAGCTTTGGCTTCTTCCGCTTCTCATAACCCTATTCTCTCTCGGTGGGGCCACCTTTGGAATGACCGAAGAGGTGTTGGTGTTCGTCATGCTGACGATCCCGTTCAGTCACGCCCTGGGATACGATACCGTGGTGGGCGTTGCGGTTCCCTTTGTGGGAGCCGGCGCCGGCTTTGCGGGGGCTTTTATCAACCCTTTCACGGTGGGAATCGCTCAGGGAATAGCACAGTTGCCTCCCGGGAGCGGCTTTCGCTATCGCCTGTTTTGCTGGGTCGTTTTTACAGCAGTGGCGGCCCTCTTTATCTGTTGGTACGCCTCCAGGATCGAGGCCGATAAAACCCTGAGCGTGGTTCACGGTATCCCCACGAAATGGGATGAGGCTGAGGAGCAAGCTCGAGTGGAGTTGACCACCTCGCGATCCGTGGTCCTAGCTCTTTTGTTGGGCTCTTTGCTCCTCTTGGTTTACGGCGTCCAGGAATGGGGTTGGTATATTCAAGAGATCGCCGGTCTTTTCGTGGGTCTGGGGCTTCTGGCCTCGGTGGTGGCCAGACTCTCGGCAGCCGACACCGTGGAGGCTTTCAATCGCGGTGCGACCGACGTTGTGATGGCAGCTTTGATCATCGGATTCTCTCGCGGTCTCTTGGTGATCGCCGAGGACGGAGCCATTATCGACACGATCCTTCATTCCTTGGCTGGGATGGCCGAGGGGGTTTCGCCAGCCGTGTCGGTTTTGCTGATGTTCCTGTTTCAGAGTTTCCTGAACTTTTTTGTGCCTTCGGGTTCGGGCCAGGCGGCCCTGACGATGCCGCTGATGGCCCCTTTGAGCGATCTTCTGAGCCTAGAGCGGCAAGTCGCTGTCTTGGCCTTTCAGTTTGGCGACGGTATCTCTAACCTTGTCATTCCGACCAGCGGTGTGACCATGGGAGTTCTTCAGATCGCTGGGATCCCTTATGACCGGTGGTTTCGATTTTGCCTGCCGTTGGTCTTGCTCCTGTCCTTGATCGCCTGCGTCTTGCTGGTGTTGCCTGTGACGGTTTTTGCTTGGTCTTAGTGGCATCGCCAGAAAGCCTAGAGCCCATCTCGACCACGGCGATATTGCCGGGAAACAGGTGAACCGCATGTCCGGTCAAATTGGTTGGCGATGAAACAGAAAGAGGGCCGGTTCGGCGCGTTTCAAGGCGTTTTTACTCCCAATATTCTGACCATATTGGGCCTGATTCTATTCTTGCGAACAGGTTGGGTTGTCGGTCAAGCGGGACTCTATAGCGCTCTTGCTATTGTTCTGCTCGCGGCCGGTATCACGCTCATTACCGGACTTTCGTTGTCTGTGATCGCGACCAGCCTGCGGGTGGGAGCGGGCGGAACTTACTATGTGATCTCGCGTACTCTGGGCCCAGAGGCGGGTGGGGCTATCGGTATTCCGCTCTATCTCTCGCAGGCGGTTTCTGTCGCTTTCTATATCATCGGATTTACCGACGCCTTGACCTCAGCCTATCCACAGTTCGACTCTCGATTGACCTCGACATGCGTGGTCCTAGTGTTTGCGACTTTGGCTTGGATCGGTGCCGATTTTGCCCTCAAGGTTCAGAACGTCATTCTACTGGTGCTGACCGCTTCGATCATCAGTTTCTTCTGTGGGGGTTGGTCCAACATCCAGGAGCCTGTCCTGACGGCGGCCTACACGGAAGGGAACAACTTCTGGACCGTTTTCGCAGTCTTCTTTCCCGCCGTGACAGGGATCGCTGTTGGTGCGAGCATGTCGGGCGATCTCAAGAACCCCGCTGAGAGTATCCCTAAGGGGACTCTCTACTCAATCGGCGTCTCAACGGTGGTCTATTTGGCAGTCGTCGTTTGGCTAGCCTTTCACGGACCGCGATCAGAGCTGCTGGCCAATCCCCTTATCATCAAGCAGATAGCGTACTGGCCGAGTCTCATCCTGGCTGGGGTCTACGCGGCGACCTTGAGCAGCGCCCTCGGCAGCATCCTGGCGGCTCCTCGAACCCTGGAAGCCTTGGCCAACGACCAGGTCGTTCCCGGTCGCTACAAGTCCAGACTCGGTAGCGAGACGGAGCCGAGAATGGGAGTCTTGCTGACCACGGCTATTGCCCTCATCACAATCTGGGCCGGTGACCTGGACTTGGTAGCGCCGGTTATCACGATGTTCTTCTTGAATACTTACGGGATGACCAATCTGGCCGCTGGCGTCCAACTGTTGGTCGACAACCCCAGTTTTCGTCCCCGGTTTAAGATCCCGTGGTGGTTAGCCATAGTGGGTGTGGCGGGGTGCTACGGCACGATGTTTCTCATCAACACCCCGGCAACCGTCGTGGCTATTATCATAAGTGCAGCCATTTTTATTGGGCTTGAGCGACGAACCCTAGAAAAGACTTGGGGTGATGTGAGGAGCGGTTTTTGGTTTAACCTCGCGCGAAGGGCCCTCATCCAGCTGGAGATGGTCACTTGGCACGTGAAGAACTGGCGCCCGAGTATCCTCGTTTTCACCGGTCAGCCTCACAACAGGGAGCATCTGGTGGAGATGGCGGAGTGGCTCAGTACGGGTAAGGGGATCGTGACATTTTTGCAGCTGGTCCCCGGCGATCCGGAAGAGTTGATGAAATCCGGCGCCATACATAAAGCTCGGGAGGAGATACGCCGCTATATCAAGGGCCGTGGTATGGAGGCTTTTGGTAACAGTGTGGCCGCTGAGAGTTTTATCAGCGGTGCCGACGTGATCATGCAGAGCCACGGGGTTGGGGGTCTGAGTTCGAACGCCATTCTTATGGGCATGGGCGGCGAAGTCAGCGGGCTCACGATGCAGATGCATAAGGTCAGGCGGGCGGCCCTGTTTGGGAAATCCGTGATGATGCTCCGATACCACGAGGAGCGCGGTTGGGGCTCCCATTCGACCATCGACGTATGGTGGGGAGGAATGGGCTCGAACGCCCCGCTGATGCTCTTGCTGGCTCACCTGATCCAGACCCACCCGGACTGGGAGGACTCCACCTTGCGTCTGCTTCAGGTCGTTGAGGATGAGAATCAGTCGGACCACGCCATCGCCGATCTCAACAGGATTTTGGAAGAGGTGCGGGTTGTGGCCAAGCCGACGGTTATCGTGCGCGCTGAGGGAGAGACCATAGGTGATGTCATACGGATCCACAGCACCGCTACCGACCTGGTCTTGTTGGGACTCCAGAGCGTGGGCCATGAGGATGCTGAGGCCTACGCACGCTCGCTCATCGAACTGACCAAAGATGTTGGCTCGAGCCTCATCGTTCACAGCATTGCCGGTGGAGAGATTCTAGAGACCTCCTGAGCGCTCTGGGTCTCTTGCAACGAGCGGTCTTTTCGCTGTAGGGCTAGCCTGAGAGCTGAGCGATGCGCGCTCCAGGTGAGGCCCTTGAAGTGGGGCGTGTTTTGGGCAGGGCAACGCTCTGGGGCTCTCAAACCATCGCTCTATGACACTTTATGAGGCGGTCGGTGGAGAGTCTTTTTTTGTAGAACTCGTCGACAGATTTTATAACGGCGTAGAACAGGACCCGCTCTTGGCGCCTATGTATCCGGCAGAGGACATGGCTGGTGCCCGCCGCCGTTTGCATCTGTTTCTTATGCAGTATTTTGGCGGACCAGATACCTACAGTCAGGAACGAGGCCATCCCAGGCTACGAAGGCGACACATGCCATTTGTGATAGGCCAGGCGGAGCGGGATGCCTGGATGAATCATATGATCACCAGCCTGAAACAGGCGGACACTTCAGAAGACAATAAGGTTCAGTTGTTGGACTACTTCGACCACGTCGCGACCTTTATGATGAACTCCTAGACTGTTCGGGCGAACACCCTAAAGGCTACTCTTCGTCGTAGAGTCCGGCCTTGATGGCCCAGGCTGCTGCTTGGCTGCGTCGGGTCAGCCCCAACTTGGTGAGGATTCGACTCACGTGGTTGCGAGCGGTTTTTTCTGCGATGATGAGAGAAGCGGCGATCTCTTTGTTTGTCTTGCCTTGAGCGATCAGTTCCACAACCTCAAGCTCTCGTTCGGACAGAGGGTTTTCCTGAAGCTTGCCGCCAAGCGCTGAGTCTTTCTCCCCTTTGGCCAGACTCATCAGCTGTTTGGCCACCGTAGCGGTGACGCGTTGGTCGAGAGTGGTCTGTCCATCGTTGGTGGCTCGAATGCTTCGCAGAAGCTCAGCGCGCCCAACGTTTTTGAGAAGGTATCCGTTGGCACCGGAAATCAGTGAGGAGAGTACAGCCTCCTCATCAGAAGACGAGGTGAGCATCAGGACCCGAGGTGTCGTACCCCGTTCTTTGACCAGTCGGCAGGTCTCGACGCCTCCTAGACCATCCATCATCACATCCATGAGGATGACGTCGACGGCGGTCTGAGCCAAAGTCTCCAAGCACTCTTCCCCGCTACTGGCTTCGGAGACCACGATCATGTCGTCTTCGAGTTCGATCGCTGTGCGCAGACCGGCACGAACCATGTCGTGGTCGTCGACCAACATCACTCTTATCATTTCGTATCTTCACTCCATTTGAATGTTACCCGGGTGCCTGTGTCCCCGCTTTTTATCGTGTACTCAACGCCGCAGTCCATGGCTCGTTTTTCGAGGTTGTTCAAGCCGCGGCCTGGCTTGATTTCAGATCGGTTGAATCCGGTTCCGTTGTCGACGATGGCGAGGTGGTGTTTGCTCAACTCGACGACAATGTCTCGGCCTTGGGAGTGCTGGCAAGCGTTGGAGAGGGCTTCCTGGGCCATTCGAAAGAGTTCGGAGGCGAGTTCGGGTGTGCCTTCGAGTTGCTCCACGGCGTTGCACGTGATGTTGAGTCCCGTGGCGGAGCGGTAATCCCGAGCGAGCTGATGGAGAGCTTCTGCGAGGCTCTGTTTGCCGTCGGCAAGCGGCTCGACACTGTGCATGGCGTTGCGCAACTCTAGCAGGGCTTTTTGAGCGACGGGGGTGATATTTCGAAGATGCTCAGCGGTCTTGCTCGCGTTCTCTTTCTCGGCGAGTACCTGACCGGTCTCCAAGGACATGGAGAGCATAAAGAGCGTTTGGGAGACACCATCGTGGATGTCGCGGGCCATTCGGGCCCGTTCGTTTTCTGCCGCCAGGCGTTTGGAACGCTCCATTTCGCGCTGGAGTTTTTTGAGAACCTCTCCGAGGAAGGCCGCGTAGAGCCCGATCATAAGAGGGTTGAGGGGGCTGCTGACGAGGTCTGGTTCGGCTTGACCGGACGCGACGAAAGCTGGGGAGAAGCCCTCTGCTGTATATTTGACGATGACCAGAAAGCAGAGGGAAAAGAGGGTGGAGGAGATCAGGGCTCCAGCCAGACCGAATCTGAGCGAGGGTGCCAGAACGACGGTGACCGCGAAGTGGTAGAAAGGACTGTCCCAACCGCCAGTCACAGAGATCGACCACAGCGCGATCATGGCATCCATTGTGGGCCACAGGATATGGGCGATGGAGGATATCGATTTGGGCTGGTGCTTGCGGAGAAATCTTGGGTAGGCACTCATAAGAACGAGTTGACCTGCCGTCACGGCAAGCACGATGGGGGCGTTTTGCAGATTCACCGCAGGAGCAGCGGCAAGCAGCACGATGGCCAGTGCCACCATCCAACCAAACCATCGCAAGGTGAGACTGATGAGGGACGGCTCTCGAACCAGAGCCGTCCTGAGGTTCTCGCGCCAGGTCATAGTAGGGTGCTCTTTCACAAGGTCGTGACTTCCTCTCGGCATGCCTCAATACCCGCATGCACACCCGTGCCTAGGCACAGGTGTTCACAGCCGGTGTTCGATAGCAGACACCGCCCCATCGAGCTGGATGGATGTTGGTCGAGGGGATGGCGCACCACTGTTGGCTGGATCATGATCCAGTCGGTGGGTGGTGCGGGCTTCTTATTCGCTCAGCAGGGTAATCTCGGAAACTTCTGAGTGGAAACCGTCTTCTTGGGCTGTGATTCTCACTTGGGAGAGTTGGACTGGGAAGAATCCGTTTTTCTGAACTCTGAGACCGAAGTACGATGGACATTCATTCACAAACCCAGCGTGGTAGGAGTACTCGGATTGACCTTTTGGAATGGTTATGGAGACGCTTGTGTTCTGTTCTTCAAAAAACAGCGTCACCTCGATTGGCGAGTCGTCTTTGGCAGGGCTATCCAGGGTGATCTTCCCCGAGATAAGAACGGTTGCAAATCGATTCTGGGTGTCTTTCTCGGGGTCTGACTTGGGCCAGATCGCACGGAGAAGTCTCTGCCACAGATTCAGTTTTTTGAGGTTGTCTTCTGGAGCCGGAATGAGATGGGGTTTCGGTCGAAGAGCGAGCGCTGTACCAGCGGCAGCCGCCAGCGTTATCGCCTTCTTCTCGAAGGGCTGTTCTTGGCTTTGAGGTCTCTGGCTTGCCGAGGTGGATTCAGGAGGGTCACTCGTCGGTTGTGGCTGTTCCAATTCCCTTTCAGGCTCCCGAACACTCTGAATACTGGGGACCGACTCGACGGCTTTGACATCATCTTCTTGTGTGGGTTCGGGGTCAGAGACTTGGTCTTCGTTGAAGAGTTCGTGGTCATCGGAGAGAGCTGAAGTCGTTTCGAGCGTCACCACGTCAGACTCGTGGTCATACTCTGCTGCTTCACCGTGGCTGGTTGTTGGCTCCTCAGCTTCTGCTAGGGGTTCGTATTCGGTCTCTTCGGCCGGGGCGCTCTCGAAGGCCGTGGCCTCGGGGGACGCGCCCTCGGCCGGATCGCTTTCCAACGACGCGCTCTCGGAGAACTCGCTTTCGGTTGGCACGCTTGCCACGGGCGCAGCCTCGACGGGCAGGCTCTCGGAGGGTTCGCTTTCCAAGAGGTCGCTCGCCACGGACGCAGCCTCGAAGGGCTCGCTTTCGAACTCGTGGATTTCAGGGTCTTGGACCAGGGCCTCTGCCTCGACCGGGTCAAGGTCTGCCTCGGAGGGCAGGGTGTAGGCCTCGGTCGGCTCTGCCTGGGGGGTGAAGTCGGTGCTGAGAGAGACCATTTCGGATTCGACGGGGGCCTCTTGGGTTTGCAGGTCGGGTTCTTCTTGAGACCCTTGGAGCGTCGGCTCTTGACCGGTCTCGAAGGGCTCGGCTTGAAACGGCGTTTCCTGGGTTGGGCTCTCAGGGTCTTGGTGAGAGTCTGAGACCTCCTCTCGGTAGGGCACAGGTTCCGGCACGGGCTCGGGCTCGGGCTCGGCTTCCGGTTCTGGGAGGTCGGCTGGTTCGAGGAACTGCGGGGTTTGCTCTGCCGGCTCAAAGGCTCCGAGGGTTTCGGGTTCAAGAAGTTCAGGCTCGAAGGATTCGCTCTCGACCGGCGCGACGTCAAACGGCGCGGTTTCGGAGGGCTCGCTCGCCACAGGCGCAGGCTCGACGGGCAGGCTCTCGGAGGGCTCGCTCGCCACAGGCGCGGTCTCGAAGGGCTCGCTTTGTAACTCGTGGATTTCAGGGTCTTGGACCAGGGCCTCTGCCTCGATCGGCTCAAGGTCTGCCTCGGAGGGCAGGGTGTAGGCCTCGGTCGCCTCTGCCTGAGGGGTGAAGTCGGTGCTGAGAGAGACCATTTCGGATTCGACGGGGGCCTCTTGGGTTTGCAGGTCGGGTTGCTCGAAGTCCTCGAAGGGGTCATCGATGGGCTCGAAGTCCTGTTCCCCTCCGGCTCTTTGAGAGTCGAGGTCGGTTTCCAAGGTGGGCTCGCTGGCTTTCTCGGGGACATCAACGTAGAGGGGGGCGTCGCTTTGAGGAGGCTGAGAAGGCTCCTCTTCCAGGACGCCCCAAGTCAGTTCGGTGGGGTTCTCGGGAACATCGATGTAGGTCGTCTCAGGGTCCTCGTCCGGTTCGACTGCTGGTTCTTCGGAAACCTCCTGTGGCGCAGGGGGAGTCTCTTCGAAAGGCTCGGTGACGGCAGGGGCGGTGTCTGCCAGTCTAGCCTTT
The DNA here is from genome assembly GCA_964630575.1 of uncultured Burkholderiales bacterium. Taxonomy (GTDB): domain Bacteria; phylum Vulcanimicrobiota; class Xenobia; order Xenobiales; family JADMJV01; genus JAEXNA01. The sequence continues at coordinate 9,748 of CAZVVF010000082.1, forward strand.
TCTTGGCTCAACAGAGTGAGGAATGTCTGTTCGATCTCGCTATCGTGGACCTCTTCGATGGCTCGATCATCGGTTTGGATGGACTCGGGCAGAGGCGATGGCTCGGCCTCTGGCTCTGCCGTTTTATAGTACTGAGAATCGGATTCGTCGAGTTCAGGAAACAGCGCGAGTGCGTCGTCTTCGGATACCGGGTCGATGCTCGCTTCCTGACTCGAATCGAGTTGTTGCTTTCAGGCGAACGGGGGGATTGAAGCCTGCCTCCGTCCGACATTCTGCACCGCGTCGGGCGGAGT